>NZ_JBRCUV010000034.1:0-55431 GCF_053498235.1 Thermodesulfobium sp. | reverse complement strand
ACATCAGAAAATGGTCCTGCCATGGCTGGAACTGCAAGGGCGACGAGAAGTGATGCAACTACAAAAAGCATAGATAATTTTTTCACCTTTGCATTTCCCCCTTTTTAGGAATTTAGATTTCTTTTCGTTTCTTTTGATTTTTTATACAAGCCTTTTGCAGATACCCTTGCGTGCACTCGGGGGAATACACCTCCTTTTTTTGCTGATTGCAAGTTTCTGCATTTGGCTCTTTGAAGGCTTGCGCCCTTCAAAGCTTTGGGAGAAGCAAAATCATATTTAGTTGTCAAGGTATCCAAATACTATCTTACTGATTTATATTATACACCTTTTGTAAGTGCCAATCACTTCACCATTTCTATATTATATATATTATTATATCATATAAACATATAATTACACATGTATAGCAAAAAATCTATACCCTTTTACTCCATATAATGCATTTTTAATCTTAGTTTGCTAAAAGCTGATATAATTTAATCTATGTTAAACAACTATAAGAAAAGGATATTGAATATTATATCTACTACCTCAAACATGTTTCGAATATCGATAGCGCTTCTTTTTCTATATATTATTTTCTCTCAAGGTTCAAAAAGACGATCTAAAGATTAACCTAATGTTAACATTATACTGTGCTATAATCATTAGAGTTGTATTAGAAATACATAAATTTAGGGGTGATAGTTTTCCTTACAAAAAAGGGGCTTTCTGATGAGAAAGTTTTAGTTTTGAACGCCTCATTTTATCCTTTGGGCGTAAGTTCCTGGAAAAAGGGCGTATTGCTTGTATGGAAGAAAAAGGCAGAGATAATAGAGTACAACGGGCATTTCTTAAGAGAAGATATTAGGCTTCCCTGCGTAATAAGGTTAAATAGAAATATTTTTTTGCCTTACAAGGAAGTTGCGTTAACAAGAAAAAACGTAATAGCAAGGGATCAAAATACCTGCCAATATTGTGGCAAAAAATCCTCAAATCTAACCGTAGATCACGTGATTCCAAAATCTAGAGGTGGAGAGCTTGTCTGGGAAAATGTAGTGGCTGCCTGTCAATCGTGTAACCTAAAGAAGGGCAATAGAACACCAGATGAGGCAAATATGAAGTTATTAAGGCCTCCAAGAAAACCAAAGGTTCCCTCTAACTTCCTTGAAGTTATTAGGTGTGCAAAAAATCAATACCAGGAATGGTTGAAATACATACCTAAGAAGTACTTTTCATAAAACTACCACTTTTCTGTTTGTCTTAATGCTTCATATAGAACTATTGCTACGCTGTTTGCCAGATTTAGCGATCGAGCCTCTTTCCTCATTGGAATGAAGTAGGTTTTGTTTTCAAATTCTTTGAGCAACATTTTATCTAAACCTGTACTCTCCTTTCCAAATACAAGAAGGCTTTCTTTAGAGTAGTTGCCCTGAGTATAAATTGTTTTGCCGGATGGGGAAAAGAGAAATAGGTTTTCTTTGTCAAAATTAGGCCATGCTTCTTCAAAAGTTGGATAAAAAGTAAAATCAAGGTATTTCCAATAATCCATTCCGGATCTCTTAAGTCTTTTGTCGTTTATTATAAATCCTGTAGGGCCTACTATCACAAGAGAGGCTCCTGCTGCCACACAAAGTCTGCCTATGTTACCAGTGTTTTGTGGGATTTCTGGCTCAACTAAAACTACCTTCAATCTAATGTCACACCTCTTATTTTTCATTTTTGATTCTTTATATTATTCTATATAATATAGTAAAATATTAAGATCTTTAATATAAGGAGGTGAGCCCGAGCCGGGCCATAAAATGAAAAAGATAGAAGCAATTATTAGACCCTATAAACTTGATGAAGTAAAGGCTGCTCTTACTGAAATGGGAGTAATGGGCATGACAATTACAGAAGTAAAGGGTTATGGGCGTCAAAGAGGACATACTGAAAGATATAGAGGTTCTGAATATGTGGTTGACCTTTTATCAAAAATAAAGATTGAGGTAGTAATTCCAGAAGACGAAGTAGAAGGCGTAGTTCAAACTATTATAGATTCTGCAAGAACAGGTGAAGTCGGAGATGGAAAGATATTTATAAGCTCGGTAGATGAAGTTATAAGAATTAGAACAGAGGAGAGAGGGGAGGCCGCTGTTTGAAGTTATATCCCCAAACGTTTGAGAGAAGAGATAAGTCCTGCTATATTGGCGGTATCCGTATAAAGGATTTGGTGCAAAGGTATTCTACACCTTTATATATAATTTGTGCGCAGACTGTAAAGTCTAGAATTAACCTCTTTAAAGAAAGCTTTAAGAAATATCTTCCATTTGAGTCTAGGATAGCTTTTGCTGGAAAATCTCTTTGTGTGACTGGCTTTTTAAGAAAGTTAAATGAGATGGATATGTGGCTTGACGTGGTTTCTGGAGGAGAATTATATACAGCAATTAAGGCGGGTTTTGATACAAAAAGGATATACTTTCACGGTAACAACAAATCCCTTGAAGAATTGGAGTTTGCTATTAGAACAGGGGTTGGCAATATAGTTGTTGACGGCTTTTCTGAGATAGATAAGATTAAAGAGTTATCGATTAAATATAGTTATATACCTTGTATGATAAGGGTTTCTCCTGGTATAGAGGCCCACACACATGAGTTTATCAAAACAGGCAAAATAGACTCGAAGTTTGGCTTTCCAGTTGGAGAAAATGCCCTATCTGCTGTAAGAGAGCTCATTAGCATCAATGGTGTTGAGTTCAAGGGTATTCACGCTCACATCGGTTCACAGATCTTTGATCCCAAGCCATATAAAGAGTTGGTAGACATAATGTTTGACTTTACAAAGAAGTTAAGAGATGAGGGTATTCTTGTAAAAAATATAAATCTTGGTGGAGGTTTTGGAATAATGTATACAGAAGATGACACCCCTGCCTCCATTGAAGAGTTTGTAAGAGAGATTTCTTCTGAGATAAATAAGAATATGGATAAATATAATTTTAAAGATATAGCCTTTACTGTTGAACCAGGAAGATCTATTGTAGGTCCGTCTGGAATAACGTTATATAAGGTTGGTTCCATTAAAAAGATCGAGGATTTCTTGCCTTATGTGGCCGTTGATGGTGGTATGGCGGATAATCCTAGATATGCCCTATATAAAGCAAAATATCATGCTGAGCTTGATGAAAAAACCGATTTATTTCAAGAAGTGAGAATAGTAGGTAGATTTTGCGAATCTGGGGATATGCTTATTGAAAAGATATCCTTGCCAGAGGTAAAGGTAGGAGACATACTAATAGTTTTTGCAACCGGTGCATACAATTACTCTATGGCAAGCAACTATAATAGATTTGGACGTCCAGCTATGATTATGGTAGAGGACGGCAAAGATACTCTTCTTGTAAGAAGGGAAACCTACGAGGATATCGTTGCCCTCGATATGTAAGGTTTGGTTTGTATATTTGATAATTATGTTCTTAGAAGGGAGTTTGCATGAAACTTTTAAATATAAAGGTTGTCGTACCTGCTATTTTGATACTTATTGTTGCAGGTGTTTTGATATGGCACTTTTCACATAGGGTTGAGCACTTATCCTTTGCTCAAGTCGATAAGTTAAATACAGATAATATTACAAACCAGATAAGATCAAAGTTAACTGGCGACGTCCTTGACGTAAAGTCAGCGTCCAATGGCTACATTACTGGCGCATGGGTTGCCTTGAAGGTAAACCCAGAAAGTAATGCGTGGTTCGAAGCTGAATCAAAAAAGATCTTTTCTTCCTTGTTTGATATACCAGGTCTTGATTTTGTCGAAATAAGCTTTATAGAGAGGCCTGCTCCATATAAATATGGTTATGGAGAGCTATTTACTGCGCTTTCTACCAAAGATTCCTTCAACAATAGTAAACCTCTCGAAGACTGTGGTTATTTTTGGTCATGGAACAATGGTAAGCCTTATTACAAGGGAAAAGATCCCTTTAAAAAGGTTGAACAACCTCCTTTGAATCAGAATGAGAAAAAGGTATATTTGACCTTTGACGACGGGCCATTTCCCTTATATTCGCTTCTGCTTGCTGATCTAATAAGGCATTACGGTCATGCTACATTTTTTTTAGTTGGAAAGATGCTTGAGGTTAGGCCATATATCGGAAAAATCTTGCAGGACTGGGGAATTGAAATAGGATATCATTCAGAGGATCACTATAACTTTAACAAGTTGGATACTGCTATGGCCAAGGATGAAATTACTTTAGAAACTGCTACATTTAAGGCCGCAGGTCTTAACCTGTCGGATATTAAATGGTTTAGACCCCCTGGCGGTGATCTTAACAGCGAGAAGGAAAAGCTTGTTGAGGACTTGGGTTTAAAGGTAGCTTGGTGGAATGTTAATACTGCAGATTATAGAAAAGAAACTACAAGAGAGCAGATTGCAAATTCATATCTTTCAGGTTTGAAGAATGGGAATGTTTTTCTCGGCCATCAGGGTCTTTTGAAAACTATTCAGGCTCTTGAAGTAGTTTTACCTATTATGAAATCAAAAGGATATGCTTTTGAAAGTTTATGAAAATTTTTAGGAGGATTTAATTTGGCACTTTTTGGCACGGATGGTATAAGAGGAAAAATTGGTTCGGAGTTAAGCGCCAAGCTTTGTTTTGATGTTGGCAGGGCATTTGGCTTATATCTTAGAAAAAACCTACCCGGTTTGCCAGTTCTGTTAGGGAAGGACACAAGGTTTTCGTCGGATATGATTGAATCAGCTGTTTCTGCTGGACTCAGTTCTCAGGGGGTTGAGGTTATAAAATTGGGCGTTATAACCACTCCAGGACTTCAGTACCTGTGCGCTTATAGAGAATATGCTGGCATAATGATAACTGCCTCTCATAATTTAGCTTATGACAACGGTATAAAGCTTTTCTCAAAGGGTGGTCTAAAGTTAAATCCTGATGAAGAGCTTTGTGTAGAGAATTTTATGAATTCTGATTTAACAGAAGAACCGCCTGCGAAGATTTATGAGGATGAAAAGCTAACTGAAGTTTACTTGAATTACCTAAAAGAGCGATCAAAAGGAATAATTGTTAAGGGAATTGTGTTGGATTGTGCAAATGGGTCTACTACTAGGTATGCGCCTAAACTCTTTAACTTTTTACACCCGGATTTCTTATACACCGCAGGTTGCTATCCTGATGGTTATAACATTAACCTAAATTGTGGCAGTACTCACCCCAAGGTTATTTGTGATCTGAGTAGAGGTTTGAACAAACCTTCGACAACTGGTTTTTCCTTTGACGGAGATGGCGATAGAGTGATAGCCTGTGATGACAAAGGGAATGTTGTAGATGGAGATGATTTTCTTGCCGTTCTTTCATTGTGGTTAAAGGTGGTAATGGGCAAAAGGAATTTTTCTGTGGTGGGAACAGTCATGACGAATATGGGGCTCGAAGAATTTCTTAAAAGGGAAAATATTATTTTTTATAGGTCAAACGTTGGCGACAAGAACGTATATAGCATGATGAAGGAGAAAAATGCTCTTCTTGGCGCAGAGACTAGCGGACACGTAATTATAAACGGTGAATTATGTGGTGATGGTATGTTGGCAGCTTTGTACATGTTAAGGAGTATTCACGAACTTGGCCTTAAAAAGTTAAATCTGTTTAAGAAATATCATCAAGTTATGAATAGCATAAAGCTACAAACAAGGATCTCATCTTTGAGTCAAGATTTGGTAGAAAAGATCGAAAAATTTAGAGAAGGTTTTGACGGTAGGATAGTAGTTAGACCATCTGGAACAGAACCAATCGTAAGGGTTATGGTGGAATCGAAAAATTTAGAGAAGGCAAAATTGGCTTGTATGGATATTTGTAATATGATAGAAAAAAAAGAATTTAAAACTGTTAGCTAGAACAAAGGTTGTTTTTTGTATGTTGATCTTTAGGAATATTATTCAGGAGGAAAGTTAAAAATGTCAGATAAGACAGAACAAGAAAGAAGTATTGATTCTGCTATATCTCAAATAGAGCGTCGATTTGGCAAGGGTTCAATAATGAGATTGGGTGAGGCCGAACCTCCAAAAGTTGATGTTATTAGCTCTGGTTCTATGGCTATTGATATTATTTCAGGAATTGGAGGGCTTCCCAGAGGGAGAATTATTGAAATATACGGTCCTGAAGGCTCAGGAAAAACAACTGTTGCACTGCATGCTATAGCGGAAGCACAAAAAGCTGGTGGAATTGCGGCCTTTATTGATGCCGAACATGCTTTAGACGTTTACTATGCTGAGAGAATTGGAGTAAATCTTAAGAATCTTCTCATATCGCAGCCTACAACCGGCGAAGAGGCTCTTGAGATAGCGGATACACTTGTGAGAAGCAATGCTGTTGCTATTGTTGTTATTGATTCAGTTGCTGCCCTTATACCTAAGTCTGAGCTAGAAGGAGAGATGGGAGACGTTACAATTGCCTTGCAAGCAAGGTTGATGTCGCAGGCCTTAAGAAAATTGACTGGAACAGTTAACAAATCAAAAACTGCATGTATTTTTATAAATCAATTAAGGGAAAAGGTAAGTACTGGTTATACCTCTGGGCCAGTAGAGGTTACCCCTGGCGGTAGAGCTTTGAAGTTTTACTCTTCTATGAGAATTGAGGTAAGAAGGGGAGAAGCCATAAAAAGTTCTGTTGGAGAAATCATTGGTGCAAAGATGAGAGTAAAGATTGTGAAGAACAAACTAGCTCCACCTTTTAAAGAGACTGAACTGATTTTGATTTATGGGCAGGGGATAGATAAAACAACTGATCTGTTCGAAACAGCGATTAATCTTGGATTTATAACAAGAAGCGGCAGTTTTTATTACTTTAAAGATCTGAGACTTGGGCAGGGAAAGGATGCTTCAAGGGCATTGCTTGATGAGAACTTAGACCTTAGGAATGAGTTGATGCAAGCAGTAAAAACTTATTTCGAGCCTGAGGCAAAGTCTGTGACAGATGAGAAGCACTAATAACTAAAAATCTACTCATATTCATTAAAGAAAAGACGAAGCGAAAGGGGTGATGCCTTAAGTGGAACGTAATTTTTTAACGCTAATTTTAGTTTTGCTGATAATAATTGGTGTTGCTGTTATATTTTACTTATATAAAAAGATCAAAGAATTAAGATTAGAGGCTGAAAGGCTTAGCAGGGAAGCTAAGGAAGTTCTTCAGAACAATATAAAAGAAGCTGAAAGTAAGAAAAAGGAAATACTACTCGAGGCAAAGGATGAGGCTATAAGGCTTAAATCTGAGGCAGAGAGAGAGATAAAAGAAAGAAGAATTGAAATAAACAGGCTTGAACAAAGGTTGCTGCGCAAGGAGGAAAACCTTGAAAGAAAGCTTGAAAACCTTGAGAAAAAGGAAGAGCAGATAGATCAAAAAAGACTTCAAGTAGAAGAACTAAAGGCAAAACTTGAAAGCCTTGTACAAGAAAAGATGATTGAAATTGAAAGGATATCAGGCCTTACTGCTGAAGAGGCGAGAAATATATTATTGGCAGAGGTAGAGAAAGAACTAGATGTGGAGATAGCGAACAAGGTCAAAGAGGCTCAAATGAAGATTAAAGAGGAGGCGGAAAAGAAATCAAGAGAGATACTCTCGCTTGCAATCCAAAGGTGTGCAGTTGACCATACAATGGAAACGACTGTTTCTGTTATAACGTTGCCAAACGATGATATGAAAGGGAGAATTATCGGACGAGAGGGTAGAAATATTCGTTCTTTTGAGGCTGAGACGGGAGTAGAGCTAATTATTGATGATACCCCTGAAGCAGTCACAATATCAAGTTTTGACCCTATTAGGAGAGAGATTGCCAAAAGATCCTTAGAGAAGCTTATATTGGATGGTAGGATACATCCTGGAAGAATTGAGGAAATGGTTGAAAAAACAAGAAAGGAATTGGAACAGGAAATAAAGGAATATGGCGAAGCAGTTTGTCTAGAGATGGGTATAGCAAACTTTCATCCAGAAATTGTAAAGCTAATAGGAAGATTAAAATTTAGAACTAGTTATGGCCAAAATATATATCAGCACTCTATAGAGGTGGCGCACCTTGCAGGTATAATGGCGTCAGAGCTTGGGCTTGATGCAACTTTAGCTAAAAGAGGCGGGTTATTACACGACATTGGTAAGGCTCTAGATTTTGAAATGGAGGGCTCTCACGCTATAATTGGCGCAGATATTGCAAAAAGATATAAAGAAAATCCTGTTGTAGTTAACATGATTGCGGCTCACCATGGTGAGGTAGAGCCGATAAGTCTTGAGGCGATTCTTGTTCAGGCTGCTGATGCCGTTTCTGCGTCAAGACCTGGTGCTAGAAGGGAGTCTTTGGAGACCTATATAAAAAGACTTGAAAATCTTGAAAAGATTGCACTTTCATTTGATGGAGTTGATAAATGCTTTGCTATACAGGCGGGTAGAGAGGTAAGGGTTATAGTAAAACCCGATCAGGTAGACGACGTTATGACGCAAAAGCTAGCAAGGGATATGGCAAAAAAGATAGAGGAATCTTTAGATTACCCTGGCGAAATTAAGGTTTGTGTGGTGAGAGAAATTAGATCGGTTGAATATGCCAAATGAAGATCTTGTTTATTGGCGATATTGTAGGTAGGGCTGGAAGAGGAATACTTAAAGATGCCTTTAGATATCTTAATTTGAGATCAAAATATGACTTTATAATTGCAAATGCGGAAAATGCTGCAGGTGGCTTTGGTATTACGAATAAGGTACTAGACGAGTTACTCCAATTACAAATTGACTGTTTTACCATGGGCAATCATACCTTTGACAAAAAGGAGGCAGAGCAGGTTTTGTTGAATGACAGAGTCATAAGACCAGCTAATCTGCCTCCAGGCGTAGTTGGTGCAGGTTATGGAATTTTTAATTCAAGATCAGGAAAGGTAGCCGTGGTAAATTTGCTTGGGAGAATATTTATGCAACCTGTTGATTGCCCATTTAGATCTTTTGATTCTTTGTATAATCTAATGAAAAGGGAATCAAATGTTATAATTGTTGATTTTCACGCAGAAGCTACATCTGAAAAAAACGCCCTTGGATATTACTTGGACGGAAGGGCTAGCGCTGTGATCGGAACGCACACTCACGTGCCTACTGATGACTGTAAGATCCTTCCAAATAAAACTGCCTACGTTACGGATGTAGGTATGACAGGGTCAAGCGCGGGGATTATAGGTTTTAAGAAGGATTCTATAATACAAAAATTTTTAACATGTATACCAAAGAAATTTGAGGTTGATTTTGAAGAGCCTCAACTTCAAGCTGTTGCTGTTGAGATAGACGAGGCAACAGGTATGGCAAGATCAATTGAACGGGTTTTTTATCCTGGCAAAAATTGTTGCGAGAAAGAAAGTTAAAGTGAATGGATAAATTTAACCTTCCCTTCCAACTTTTTCTTGATAGTAAAAGCGGCATAAGAAGGGGGAAGTTGTACATTAGAGGTAAGAGCGCTAAAACGCCCCTTTTTATGCCTGTTGCTACAAGAGGAACGGTACGCGCTCTTACGCCATCACAGCTTAAAGAGATAGGTTTTGAAATGATACTTTCAAATACATATCATCTTCATGAAAGACCGGGCGAGGAAATTATAAACAAATTAGGAGGCCTCCACAAGTTCATGAATTGGGATGGCCTAATACTCACAGATTCTGGAGGATATCAGGTTTTTAGCCTTTCTAGCTATAGAAAGGTTACTGATGATGGAGTAGTTTTTAGATCTATTTTAGATGGAAATGAGATCTTATTAACACCCGAAAAGGTTTTAGAAATCCAAAAAAAACTAAATTCTGATATAGCAATATTTTTAGATGAGTGTCCAGAATATCCTTGCACTGCAAAAAGAGAAGAGGAGTCTGTCAAGAGAACCTTGAAATTTGCTGAGCGCTCTATCAAAGTAGAAAGAAATCCTGGTCAGCTTTTTTTTGGTGTAGTTCAGGGCGGTATGAACTTTAAACTCAGACAGGAATGCGCCTTAGCCCTTTTATCGCTTGGTGTGGATGGATTTGCTATTGGTGGGCTATCAGTTGGAGAGGAAGCAACGTTAACGAAGGAAGTTCTTGCTGCTACGCTTGAGGTGATTCCAGATGATAAACCCAGGTATCTAATGGGAGTTGGTTCAGACATATTAACGTATGTAAAGATGGGAATTGATATGTTTGATTCAGTATTTCCGACCAGAATTGCAAGACACGGTACTGCAATTTTGTATAATAAAGGGAGGATAAATATATCTAACAAGAGATTTAAAGATGATGAATCTCCTTTAGATGTAGATTGTGACTGTTATACCTGTAGAAACTTTTCAAGGGCATATCTAAGACATCTGTTTGTTTGTAATGAATTACTTGGCAAGACCTTGCTTAGTATTCATAATTTGTCTGTTTTATATAAGATCGTAAACGCCCTAAATTCATGAAACGCTTTTTATTAAAAGCGAAAATTAGTTTGAAAGGAGTTGGAAGGATTTGAAATTTAGAGGATTAAGATGGGGCGTCATCCTTATAGTTGTTGCCGTTGCAATTGCTATAAACTACTTGATGCCCCTCAAAGAGGGTTTAGATCTGCAGGGTGGGATGGAAGTGGTGCTTGAAGCTCAGAATACTCCAAACATTACTGTTAACAAAGAGGTAATGCAGGGAGTCAAGGCAGTTATTGAGAACAGGGTAAACGGGCTTGGTGTTTCAGAACCCCTTATACAGTTAAAGGGTAGTAATTCTATTCTCGTGCAACTGCCCGGCATTAAGGATTATCAGCATGCCTTAAACGTTATAGGAAAGACTGCTTTTCTCGAATTCAAAGAACCGATTTATGATACTGCAACAGGTCAAATTACTGGTTGGAAAACTGTATTGACAGGCGCTGATTTGCAGGATGCAAAGGTTGGATATGATTCGAACAGCAGACCTGTAGTGGACATAACTTTTACTTCTGAAGGTGCAAAAAAATTTGCTGAGGTTACAGCTAATAACATAGGTAAGCCTCTGGCTATATTTCTCGATAATAAGGAGATATCTGCCCCTGTAGTAAAGGAGGCTATCACGGGCGGAAAGGCTCAGATATCTGGTAATTTTACGCTACAAAGTGCAAAGGAACTTGCAATACAAATAAAGGCAGGTGCCTTACCTGTTCCTGTGAAATTAGTAGAGCAAAGGGTAGTTGGTCCTACTATTGGCAAAGACGCAGTTGATTCTGGCTGGAGAGCTGGTTTTATAGGACTTTTGCTTGTTGCTATATTTATGATTTTGTATTATAGATTACCTGGATTAGTTGCAGATTTGGCGCTTGTTTTATACGGAATTATCGTGCTTGCTATATTTAAGTTTATACCTGTAACCTTAACTTTGCCAGGTATTGCCGGTTTTATACTCTCTATTGGTATGGCAGTGGATGCAAATATATTGATATTTGAAAGATTAAAGGAGGAGCTTAGAAAGGGTATTCCACTAATATCTGCAATGGATATGGGCTTCAAAAGGGCCTTGCCGGCGATTATTGATTCTAATGCCAGCACCCTTATTACAACTGCAGTGCTCTTTACGTGGGGTTCTAGTATAATAAAGGGATTTGCAGTAACTCTTGCTATTGGTGTTATTATAAGTTTTTTTACTGCTGTGATAATTTCGAGGGCATTGATGGACTTTGTTGTTCGTATTGATTTTTTCAAAAAATTAGTTTTCTATGGTGCAAGAGTTGGCATAAACGCATCAATTACGGATGAGGTGCCTAATGAACCCTTACTTTCTGTAGATGAACCAAAGTCTAAAACGAAGGCGCAACCTCTTTTAAATCAAGAATCTGATAAAAATGTAAAAGCAAAGGGCTCTGATGAAGCTTTTCCTTTAGGAGAAAAGGAAAGAAAACAAGATAAGACCTCTTTCTCCCGAAAGGATAGAAGAGCTAAAAGGAGGAAGAAATAATGAATATAATCGGACTTAGAAAGTGGTTTTATGGTTTATCCTTACTAATAATTCTTCCAGGGATAGCTTCTCTTATTATGTTCGGTTTAAGACCATCAATTGATTTTACTGGTGGTACTATGATCCAAATGAGACCAGCGAATCAAATTACTATAAATAAACTAAGGGCTGTATTAGAATCAAACAATTTAAGAGATACAATGATTCAACAATCAGGAAATTCCTTTATTATTAGGACAAAGCCCTTAAGCATTGAGGAACAAAGATCTCTGGTCTCAAGTCTTGAATCCCAATTAGGAAAAATTACCTTTGACAAAATAGATATGGTAGGCCCTACGGTTTCAGCTGAACTTGTTAGACAGGCGATAATATTAGTTGTTGTAGCATCTCTCTTAATAATTCTATACCTTTCTTTAAGATACAAGCCTGTTTTTGCTATTTGTGGAGTAATAGCCCTTTTACACGATGTTTTGGTCATAACGGGACTTTTCTCGATATTTGGTGTGCTTTTTCATGCAGAAGTTGATTCACTTTTTGTTACTGCTGTTTTGAGTACTATAGGTTATTCTATGCATGATTCTATAATTATTTTTGATAGGATAAGGGAAAATATGAAGTTTATAAAAAAGCACAGCTTTGAGGAGATTGCCAATTTCAGTACACTTCAAACAATTTCAAGGTCTATTAACACATCATTTACTGTTGTGTTAGTTCTATTATCTTTGCTTATATTTGGAAGTCCTGTTATAAAATGGTTTATCATAGCCCTGCTAATAGGTATAATTAGTGGAACTTACTCATCTATATTTAATGCTACTGCTCTAGTTGTAGATTGGACAAATTTCAGAAAAAGAATGAAAGAAAAGTCCAAATAAAATAAATACTTAAAATAAAGGCAAAAATTTGTGTTGTTAAAAAATGAAGAATACTTTGCATACGTAGCGGCTTTCCTTGCTCTTGTAGGTGCTTTTATAAGAATATACGCTGGTTTTTTGACATCGTCGCTTGCTATTACCGCAGAAGGATTTCACGCCTTTACTGATGTTGCCCTTAGTTTTGCAGCTGGGATTGCCTGCATAGGTGCAAGAAAGCCTGCTGACAAAACTCATCCTTATGGCCATGGAAGAATAGAGGATCTGTTTGTATTGCTAGAGGCCATTGTTCTTTTAACTCTTGCAGGGTTTATTCTCCTTGAGGCAGTTTCAAGAATAAATAAACCTACTTTTAAGATGGAAACTGTATCTATGATTTTCTACGGTTCTACCCTGATTCTTGTATTGTTTGGATCATTTTTTGAAAGATATGGTGCAAAGCGTTTTAATTCTGCCGTTTTAAGAGCTGACTCTATTCATCTTATGGCCGATGTATTTGTTGGTTTTGCAGTTATGATAGGCCTGTTTTTGCAAGAGGCATTTTCTTTGTACTTTTTAGATGTTCTAATGTCGATCCTGATTGCTCTGTGGATATTAAAAACCTCATTGCTTTTAGGTTACAGATCTATATCTTCAATAATGGAAACAAGAGTTGCAGAAGTGGAGTCATATTTACAGTCTCAGTGCACAAAAATTCCAGGTTTATTATCAGTTCATGCAATAAGAACTAGGAAATCAGGAAATAAAACATACCTTGACTTGCATCTAGTTTTTCCGGCTTGTTTTACGCTTTATGAGGCAAACAAGTATGCAGAAAGTTTGGTGTCTTGCTTAAAGAATAGATTTGAAAATCTTGATATAGTCTTTAGATTAGATGCCTGTATTGAGAAGGGTGCAAAGTGTAATGAGAATTGTAAAAGATATCGCGATCATTGTTCATTGGATACTAAAATAAGCGAAAATGGTAAGTGCCCTATGCTAAAGTAATCTCTTTTCAAAATTTGGCCTGATTGTAACAAAAATCATAAAAGTGAGGTATAAATTATGTTAAAGTGTCTAAAAAATCTTATTATAGAGCTTATATATTGTTTTTTAATTATATTTTAATCAATTTTACATAAGCTAATAACTATGGAAAAGATTATATTTTGTGATTTTGATGGAACTATAACAAAAAATGATACGGTGGACGAATTTTTAGATAAATTCGCTACTCAAGAGTGGGTCAAAATAGAATCTCTTTGGCAAAATGGGGAGATTGGATCCGATGAATGCCTAAAAAGGCAGATCGATTGCGTAAAGGATGTTACTATTGAAGAGATATATGATTTTCTTGACGGTGTAGAAATAGACAATAGTTTTGTTAATTTTTGCGATTTTATAAAACACAAAGGAATAGACTTGATAGTGTTAAGTGATGGATTTGACTTGTTTATAGATTATATATTTAAAAAACTAAAGTTAAATTTAAGATTTTTTTCAAATTCTCTGGTTTATAAGCAAGGCAAGTTGTATTTGGATTTTCCTTATAAAGAAAGTACATGTCTGGTTTCATCGGGCATGTGCAAGTGTAAAATTGTAGAGCAGTATTCGAATAAAAAATTTATATATTACATTGGCAACGGTAGGTCTGATTTTTGCCCTGTGAGGTTAGCGGACTTTATATTTTCAAAGGGCGAATTAAGTAAATTTTCTTTTGAAAAGGGTTATAATTTTTATAATTTTAATAGCTTTTCTGAAATTAGAGATTTTATTTATGAACACTTATTAAATGGATGTTTTGTATAAAAATTTTTACTCGCTTTTGAAATATTTATTAAATTAAAAATATTATTTACCTTATTGTGTATTAAATTGTTTAGGAGGCAAAGTTAATGACAGATCAAGAACTTTATAGATTAGAAAGAGAATTTTGTTCGTTTGGAGATACAGTTCATTACGTAAAAGAACCGAAAATATTTCGCAGTTCAGAAGGTTCTTTCGTGTTTGATTCCTCAAATACCCCATTTTTGGATCTTCAGATGTGGTATAGCGCGTGCAACTTTGGGTATAAAAACAAAAAACTTAACGATGCCTTAATAGATCAGATTAATACCCTTGGGCAGCTTGCTTCTCAATATCTAAGTGAACCTAAGATTCTTTTGTCAAAGGAGATATCCCTTTCTATTCAAAATAGCTTTAACAAGAAGGGTAGGGTTCACTTTAATGTTGGTGGTTCTCAAGCAATTGAAGATGCATTGAAACTTGTGAGAAACTATACAGGTAAAAACTTGATGTTCGCATTTATGGGCGGTTATCACGGTAGGACGCTTGGGGCATCATCTATCACCTCAAGTTATAGATATAGAAGAAGATTCGGACATTTTTCAGATAGGGCTTACTTTCATCCATATCCATATTGTTTTAGATGTTTTTATGGGAAGAAGCTTGATAATTGTGATTTTTATTGTCTTAAAATGTTCGAGAGGCTCTTTGATACAGAGTATAATGGCGTGTGGGATCCAAAGACTTCAGAATGCGAGTATGCAGCATTCTTTATTGAACCGATTCAGGGCACTGGGGGCTATGTTATTCCTCCAAAAGGCTATTTTGAAAAGCTTTGTAAAATTGTGAAGGAGAGGAAGATATTATTAGTAGATGACGAAATTCAAATGGGATTCTTTAGAACAGGAAAAATGTGGGCGGCAGAGCATTTTGGCATCTCTCCAGATATATTAACCTTTGGCAAGTCCTTAACAAATGGTTTGAATCCGCTTTCTGGGGTTTGGGCAAGAGAGGATATCATAAATCCTGATATATTTCCTCCTGGTTCTACCCATTCGACGTTTGCTTCAAATATATTGGGTGCAAGGGTTGGCCTTGAGGTTATGAATCTTGTAAAGGAAGAAAATTTTGAAAAAGAGGTGAATAGGAAGGGTAAGCTTTTCCTTGAAGGTTTGGAATATTTAAAGAAAAAGTACAAAACCATAGGGCATGTTGAGGGACTTGGACTTGCTTTAAGAATTGAGGTATGTGAGGATGATTCGTTTACCCCAAATAAAGCGCTTACTGATGCTATTCTTGAAGAAGGCTTAAGGGGTAACCTTGAATATAAAGGGAAAAAATACGGTCTTGTACTTGATGTTGGAGGCTATTATAAAAATGTATTTACTCTTGCACCATCACTGTATATTACTGATGATGAAATAGATCTTGCCATAAAACTTTTAGATAAGCTTTTCTCAAAATTATCGGTTTAAAAAGTTGATTAGGGACATAGAATTAAAATCGGGCAATAAAAGAGCGGTAATCTTATTTCATGGCCTGACGGGGACTCCTTTTGAGCTTTCAAGGTTTGCAAAGTATCTGTTTTCTTTGAAATTCGACGTATTTGTGCCCTGTTTGCCCGGTCATTGTACTAAACCGTCTGCTCTTGACAAAATTATATGGCAGGATTGGTCTTATTTTGCGCAGGATAAATATAAAACAATATCAAATGGGTATAATGAGGTATTTATAAGTGGAATATGTCTTGGAGCTTTGCTTTGTCTTGAAATTAGTCGTAATTTTCCTGTAAGAGCACAGGCTTTACTTTCTCCAACACTTGCAATAGATGGATGGAATCTTCCCTGGTATAAGTTTTTGCTTCCGCTTGCTTTTATACCACCCTTTATTTGGTTTTATTCTTATAAAGAATCTGACCCGTATGGGATAAAGAATGAATCCGTTAGACGTCAGGTTTTAAGGATTATGCAAAATAAATCTTCTGGTGTCTATGAGAGCTATAGTGCAATTGCAATTAGAGAACTTTTAAGATTTTCTAAGAACGTAAAACTTTATTTAAATCAGATCAAGACTCCAACGCTTGTTATACACTCTAAACAGGATGATCTTTGCAATATAAAAAATGCCAGAGAACTTTATAATAAAATATCATCAAAGGATAAAAAGTTTGTTGAACTTCACGACTCGTATCATATGATAACACTTGACAACGAAAGGGATATGGTGTTTAAAGAATGTAGTGATTTCTTTATAAAATACTCTGGATGTGCTGAGGAGATTGATGAAGAGTCTGGCTAAGTTTGATACCAAATACTTTCGAATTTTTGTACTTTTAGCTTACATCTTCATCGTCATTTTTGGTTTTTTGCCTGACAGCGGTCAATTTGGGAAATATTTAAGGATAATGTCAGAGCAGTTTGGAATTGCACTTTTCCTATGTTTGACGCTTTTAGTGGTCGATCTTAGGTTTAGCTACAGTTTAAAAAACTTTTTTATAGAGTTTTGCTTGTCTTTGTTGGTATCGTTATGCTCAGTTTTTTTGCTTGGCTTATATGAAATACCTTTCACACTGTGGCCTATAAATACAGCTCCAATTCCAAAAATTTCTGTTAAGTTTGTGCCCCTTTTGAAATTCTTCTTTGGTTTACAGGGTGCAACGACCTTTTTAATACTTTTTTTATCCTTTTTTATTTTACTTAAGGCTTACTATTATAATGAAAAATGGCCTACTCTTAAATCTTTTTTGCCAGCATTCTTAAAAAAAAATTTTCAAATAGATAAAAAAAAAGACCTAAATAGAAAATCTTTTGATGCAAAAGCTGGCTCCTTATCTAGATTTGAAGTTGCAAAGCCTTTACCAGATTCGGCAAAAAGAGATGATGAGTTGATCTTAAAAAAAGAGGGCGATAATAAAAATAACTTAAGCCTTAATGATAAATCTTATGTATTACCTGATATATCTCTTCTTAAACCTCCAATTCAGGTTAGATCAAATCTTGACCATTCAAAGGTTAAGGAAAAGTTAGTAAAGATTTTTGCTGATTTTGGTATAGATGTCAAAGTAACAAGCTTTTATGAAGGTCCTACTTTGCTTTTTTACGAGATTTCTCTTCCTCCTGGCACAAAATTACAAAAGGTTATATCCCTTGCTGATGAGGTTGCGCTTGGTTTAGCTACCGGGTCTGTTAGGATTGACGGCCCTATTCCTGGGAGGGGTACTCTTGGTGTAGAAATTCCTAAAAGCAAGCGAATTCCAGTAAGGTTATCAGAGATTTTAACTGATAAAGCTGTGAAAGAAAATCCTTCAAAGTTGTTGGTAGCACTTGGTAAGGATGTTTTGGGAAATAGCGTAATAGCAGATATATTCGATCTATCCCATACGCTTATTGCGGGCGCAACTGGTGCAGGCAAATCGGTTTGTGTGAATTCAATATTACTTAGCCTTCTTGCAAGGAACACGCCAAAGGATCTTGAACTTCTTTTAATAGATCCCAAAAGGGTAGAACTGTCTTTGTATGAGGGGATGCCCCATCTCAGGACGCCCATTATTGTAAACGCAAAAGATGCAGCCAAACTTCTTAAGGTGTATGCCTTGAACGAGATGGAAAAGAGATACGATCTTTTTGCAAGAAGATCAGTAAGGAATCTTCAGACTTTTAATGAAAGGTTTCCTCATGAAAGAATGCCATATATTATAATAGTAATTGATGAATTTGCGGATCTTATGAAACTTGCTTCTCAAGAGGTGGAAGAAGTAGTTTTTCGTCTGGCTCAGATGGCAAGAGCTACTGGAATATACCTGATACTTGCTACCCAAAGACCCTCAGTAGACGTAATAACAGGTACTATTAAGGCGAATATACCATCAAGAATCGCTTTTGCAGTTTCAAGTTCTGTGGATTCAAGAACAATTCTTGATTTTGGTGGGGCTGAAAAATTATTGGGGAGAGGGGATATGTTGTACTACCCTCAAGGCGTTCTTAAGCCAATTAGAGTGCAGGGATGTTTGGTAGACGATGAAGAAATAAACGCTATAGTAAGACATTGGAGACAATACCCCTCTTTACACAAGACTCCTCTCGAGATAAAGAACGGTCAAGAGGTAGATGAACTTGAGCTTGATGAATTATACGATGAAGCAAAAGAGATTGTTATTTCTACTAGAAGGGCGTCTACTACCTATCTTCAGACAAGATTAAAAATTGGGTTTTCAAGAGCAGCTAGGATAATGGATCAACTCGAAAAAAGAGGGGTTGTATCGGCTCCAAAGGGAAGTTCTGGAACAAGGGATGTAATTGTAGACAAGTAATATGTTAAATCAACTTGAACCATCTGAACTTATTGAATTATTTGTGAGATTCCCACCGTATAATTTTAACGTTAGAAAAAATAACGACTTGATACTCTTTGAAACTATTTTTGACATCCTTACGACCGCTGATGAATCTATTGCAAAGAAGTTAGGTTTTTTGGAAAAAATTCCAGGATTAAATCGCTTTTTCAAACCAAACGCTACCTTTGTGGGCACTACTGTGACAGAATATCTTGTATTGCCAGAAATAGACGAAAAGCAATTTGTCGATTCTATATTTGAGAATTGGAATACTGAATACTTAATTGTGAAGGATATACCCAAAGATTCTTTGCTTCTTTCAGATAAAGAAAATGCATACTCCGAAAGTTTGATAAGATTCCTTAAAGAAAGGGGTTTTATTATATTAACTGGACAGGCTTTGGCTTATAGGCTTATCGATTTTGAAAGCATTGATGAGTATCTTATGAAGTTTTCTCAAAAGAGAAGGTATGATTTTAGGAGGAAATTAAAGAAAAAGAGTGATTTGAAGCTTGAGATAGAGAATTCTGGAAATTCTTTTGATGAGGTAAGGGCAGCTGAGTATTATCAGATGTATGAGAATGTCTACAATAAAAGTTACATTCACTTTGATAAACTAACGCCTGATTTTTTCAAAGGTCTTTTGCAGAGTGACACCTTAGGGGCTAAGATCTTCTCATACTATACTAAGACCACAGGCGAATTAATAGGATATAAAATATGTTTTCAAAGCGAAGACATTTTAATAGACAAGTTTGCTGGATTTAAGTATCCTCAAGCGCTTGATTTTAGTGTGTATTTTGTAAGCTGGTTTGACAACCTTCAATATTGCATTGATAATAAGATTAAAAAGTTTGTAATAGGTTGGACAAACCCTGAGGTAAAGGCGTATTTAGGAGCTGATTTCAATTTTACGTTTCATGGGGTATATCCCAGAAATAAACTGATTAGAAAGGCTTTAAGGTACCTTGCCAGATACTTTGAATCTGATAAGAACGAGCTCGAAAGATTTCTAAATAAGAAGTAAGTTTACAAAAACGCTTCGATGAGGAGATGGTAAAAATTAATAAAAAGAGACTAAAATTAAAGAGACTTATTGATAATCTTGAAGAATCTGACATAGAAAAGGCAGAGAGCTATCTAACTTTTTTGTTGTACAAGAGCAGCCTTCTGAGAGATGATTTTGTAAAATCCTTTGATGATTCAAATTACACAAAAGAAGACTCTATTATTGACGATCTGCTCGATCAAAAGTGATTTTTTTGCTTGAAGGCACAATTTTAGGAGAATGAATTTGAAGGAGACATTTTGTTTACTATTAACAGGGCTTCCGTGCTCAGGGAAGACTACTTTGGGAAAGAGGCTATATGAAAGCCTTATTCAAAAGGGCATAAGGGTTGAACTCTTTGATGGGGATAAAGTTAGGAGCTCCTTTTGTGTAGATTTGGATTTTTCAAGGGATTCAAGGATAGAGAATATAGTTAGAGTAGCGAAAAGATCTAGAACTCTTATGGACGAGGGTATAAGCTGTATACTTTCAATGGTAGCGCCCTATTCTGAAGCAAGAGCTAGGGCAAAAGAGATCGTAGGAAGTGGCTTTGTTGTTGCCTTTCTTGATGTAGGGCTTGAGGTTTGCGAGAAAAGGGATACAAAGGGAATGTACAAAAGAGCAAGAAATGGTGAGATAAAAAGTTTTACAGGTATTGATGACGTATATGAGAAGCCTGTTGACCCAGATCTCATAATTAGAACCGACATTTTGACTATAAATGAGTGTGTAGAAAAATTAGAGGGTTTTTTGGTAAAAAATTTTTTGGCAGCAGTACAAGTAGCCGGTATTAGCCTTTAACTAGATACCTAGCAGCGGCGAGTAAATTTTTAAATTCACTGTCTAGCCCTATTTTTAGACCTATAATACCTGCATTTTTTGCTGTTTGCATATCGCTATCGGTGTCTCCGATAAAGTACTTTGGCACGTTTATATTTACCCCGTCCCTCTCTAATTCATTTAGCGCTTTAAATATCAAACCCGCTCTTGGTTTCCTACAATCACAATTATCTAAGATATCGTGTGGGCAGTAAAATATCATGTCAATCTTAGCACCTAATTGCGCAAGTTCATTCTGCATAAAGCTGTGAATCTCCTCAAGGTCATTTTCGGTCATCAAGCCTTTTGCTATGCCTCTTTGGTTGGTAATTAGAACTGTGATAAAACCCTCATCATTGAGCAATTTTATTGCCCTTTTTGCATCTTTTATGAACTTGAAGGCAAGTTTATTTGTGACGTATCCGTCTATAATTCTTTCGTTTATCGTGCCATCCCTATCTAGGAATACTATACCTCTTGGATTTTTTAAAATCTTACTAACCTCCCATAATACCACACGCTATAGTAACACGAGCATCCTGCTCGCGAAATATAGTAACACGAGCATCTTGCTCGTGAAATATAGTAACACGAGCATCTTGCTCGTGAAATGTTTTCAAATTTTCTTTTAGAGTGTCGATATATATAATGATTATACTATTTCATCAAAGATATATTTAAGGGGAGAATTGCATGGAAAAATCTCTTGTAACTGTGGCAATGCCTGCCTACAATCACGAAAAATATGTGCAGCAAGCTATAAAAAGCGTTATAGATCAAGATTATGAGAACATTGAACTTATTATTATAAATGACTGTTCGAAAGACAACACGCATGAAAAGATATGTGAGATGATAGATAAGTGCAAAAGTAGGTTTGTTAGATTTGAATACATCAACTCGGATAAAAATAATGGCATAACAAAGACATTAAACAAGTGCCTAAAGTGGGCTGAAGGGAAATACTTTTCTCTTTTAGCTTCAGATGATATCTTTTTTCCAGAAAAGATAAGATTGCTCGTTAATGAAATTGAGAAATTGCCTGATAACTATGCAATTGTTTTTGGAGATGCGACCTATATAAACGAATACGGACAAACTGTTTTAATGAGAATGGGTTCTGTTGAGTCAAACAGGGTAATAGTTGCACTTGCTTCTGGAAGGGATGACTTTAATTACCTAAATGAAGATGAGTTTGGGACATATAAGACTCTTTTTAGAGGATATTTACCAACAGCATCCTGGCTTGCTAAAACCAGGTGTATCTTGGAGGTTGGTGGATTTAATGAATCCTTTTTTGTAGAAGATATGCCCCTTTGGATAACGCTCTCAAAAAGATATAGGTTTAAGTTTTTTGATCAATCGGTTGCAGGCTATAGGATCCATTCTCACAATACCTCTTCTTCGCATCATACTGCGATGCTTATAAGCTTGCTTATGTTTTTGGAAAACGAAAGAGAATACTGTATAGAGAACAACCTATATGATTTTTGGAAGAAGATGATGCTTATTTGGTCAAAAGAAATTTTAAAAAGAAAGAACATATCCCTTGGGGAGAAAAAGTATGTGATAAGCGTTTTAAAAAAAATTAAAGAGGAGCAAAAAGTATGATAAAAATTTTAGGTGTTGTAAGCGATCATTCGGGTTGTCCTTATTACAGAATGAAGCTTCCATCTAAGTTTGTCGAGAGGTACTTTTCCGACTTGGTAGAGTTTAACGTTACCGATGAGATGAACGAGAGTTTAATGAAAGAACATGACTTTATAATAGTTCAAAAGACACCGTATCCTGAAAGATTAGAAGAGTTTAGATATATAAAGAAACTTAGAAAGAAACTTTTACTTGAGTTCGATGACTTTTATCATGACGTTCCAGCTTTTAACCTTGCAAGAGACTATTGGCTTAACAGATATAAATATTACAAGAAAAGGCCACTTGACTTTTTTGAGGATATGCTTATGACTGTGGACAGGATTATCGTTTCAACCAAGTTTTTAAAGGAATTTTACAAAAACTTTAATGATAATATTGTAGTTAGCCCAAATAACCTTGACCCTGATATATTTTTGAAGATCAAGCCTGCAAGGCAATTGGGCGTTGAAAATATAAACATATGTTGGTTTGGTTCCTCTTCTCATGTAGGAGATTTCGACATAGTTGGCGAAGTCTTGGGAGAGATTGCACTTAGGTATGAAAATGTGCTAATTCATATTGGAGGGGACATACAAACCTTTATAAACTTAAAGGTTGATGAAACCAAAAAGATATATCATCACTGGCTTCCATTTGACGTCTATCCTTTTCAGTATTCGGACTTTCAAATTGCTGTAGCTCCCATACTTGATCTTCCTTTTAATAGAGCGAGGTCTCCTCTGAAATATTATGAGTATGGTTGTTCAAATCTTGCAGGAGTTTACGATAGACTTGATCCCTATGAACTTGAAGTAGAAAATGGAAAGTGTGGTATTCTGGCTAAAGGAAAGGAAGAGTGGTTTAATGCAATATGCATGCTTATTGAAAATGAGGATCTGAGAGCAAACATAGCAAAAAATGCTCGAGAAGATGTACTAAAAAATCACATATGGAACAAAGAAAAGGCTAAATTTTACCTTACACAGGTGATAGGTATTGATGAAGAGGATATCTTACATCCAAAAAGAATTTTTGAAAAGAAAGGGTTTACCTTAAAGAGCGATGAAATTTTGAGCATCTTTTACTTTTTTTACCCCGTAGATGAAAATTTAATCCAAGATGAAATAAAGATCCTAGAAGAATTTACTAAAAATCTAAATGCTGAATTGAATATATTAAAAATGCCAGAAAAGATTGAAAACGTCTACTCCTTTATTGAGAAAAATATAAAGGGAGAGCACTTTGCTATTGTTACCCCAATTTTTCTACCAGATAAATCTGATTTTGATATATTTATCAAGCTCATAAAAGAGTTGGAAGAAAATGAACTGGATATCATTTCCCCCACCTTAATTGATATGAGCGGTAAAATATTGTCCTGTGGAATTGCCTTTAAAGAGATGGATCCTTTAAAAGGTCCTGTTGCACCTGGATATTTCCTTGCCGAATCAGTACCAAATTTTTCAGATGATGAAGTTCAGGTTATGAATGCGCTGCCGTTCAAATTTCTTGTGGGTAAGAAAAGCTTTATTGAAAAGGTAAAGGATATTAAAACTGCAGATTATGAAAACTGCGAGTACGCATTTATTGAAAGTCTTCTTAAAGCAAGAGATAGCATATGGGCTGGAGTTTCAAAAAAATGTAAAGTTATTTATGCCTTTTCCGAAAAAATTTCGCAACAACTTCATGTCTATCGATTGGGAATGGAAAAGGACGATCAAAAAAGGCTCTTTTCAAGAGTTGAAATCCTACCAGATTTTTACATTCATACCAAGTGGTATGCCCCTAATCACTATGATACAAGGATATATAAATACGGCTTGACAAATAAAGATAGAATCTTAGAGATGAGCAGTTTTGAAAGGGGGAAGAAAATCAGGACACCGTATTACAGCGACAATTATCAACCTGATTTTATTGCTGTAGCAGTTCCAAAAGAGGAGGGCTCTGATTTAAAGGAGTACTATCAAACTTTGAATACACAACAGTTTGGACTATTTAAAGAAATTGAGTTTCACGATTTGCAATTTTTATTGGATGCTCTGAGATCATCAAAGGAAGAGTATATTGTAGTTTCCGATAAGGATGCAAGGTTTCATCCGTGGTTTTTGTCTTACGTGTACGGAGTAGCAAAGGAATATTCGCCTCAGCTAATTACTGTAGATTATATCCTTGAAGGTGAACCTATCTGTACGCCTACACTCTCAGTCGAATTCTTAGAGAGCTATAACTATATAGGCAAGACTTTTGTGGTCGAAAAGAGTCTCCTGATAGAGGTTTTGGAGGAGATGATCTCAGAGCTGCCAGATCTGGATAGCTTATTTGATGAGCTCTTAGAGTCAGATGTCCAAGAGATAGAAGATGAGATAGTAGAGAAACTTTGTAGTACATCAGCTGATTTCCACTATGATCTCTTGTTTAGAATTTCTGAAAGAAACCCTAAAACTTTTAGAATCCCAATGCACCTAATAAGGACTAAGAAAACTAGGAACATTGAAGAGGAAAGGCTTGCTTTAAAAAATCACCTTGAAAGGATTGGATTTAATTTTGAGAAGATTGAATCAAAGGATGGCTATTTTATAATTCATCCTGAAAAGACCAAGGATTCTATTGAGGTGTTTTTTGTTGGGGAAAGATTTAATGAAAGGATTATAGAAGAGATTTCAAGGGATTTTAAAGTAACAAGAGTTGCCAATTTCAAGGAATTATTTGAAAAGTCAAAGGAGTCAAATTCTGAAACTATATTGGTAGTTAAGAGCACTATAAGAAATATTGATAGATCGGCTATTTTTGGACTGTGTTCCTATTTGTCGAAAAAGGACGTAGGACTTACTTCTCTAAAGGCTTTATATCACCAGAATAATCTGGTAATCGGTACGGGAGTAGTAATATCCAAAAATAGAGCCTTTTACGCAATGAATCTTTCCAGGGCTGATGAAGAAGGGCTTACTAAAAGAGGGATTGTGGCAAGCAATTTTATTTCTCCAATAAAGGAAATATTTGCTGTGAAGAGGGAAACTTTGTTAAATTTAGGACCTATTGACGATATCCCATTTTCCCAGCTTGAGTTTTCTTTAAAATTACTTGAGATGGGTAAGAGAACAGTTATATTGCCCTACTTTATTGCAACTTTTGAAGAACCTATTACTCCTGTTGAAACTGATTCTCATAAGGCAAAAAGGGATTTAACGAGTAAAGAACTTTCAAGAATCCTCACAAAATATAAGGGGTTTATAGTAAACGATGCTGATTTGTTCTTCAATCCTACCTTAAACTTTTCTCTTAACGATTTTGAATATTAAATTTTTTTAAAGATTTTACCGATATACCTCTTAGAATTTGAAATCTACCTTAAAGGAGGTGAAAAAGAGGTTATTTAAATAAGTAAGGTTTTATTTAGCAGGGAAGAGAAAATTTAAAACAGGGAGGTTTTAAAGAAGATGGCGCTTTATATTAACACTAATGTGTCTGCAATGCAGGCAAATTTTAACTTGTCTCAGACAAGTAACGCGATGGCATCAAGCCTTGAGAAGCTATCAACAGGTTTGAGAATTAACAGTGCTGCAGATGACCCCGCAGGTTTAACTATCTCAAATACCCTTCAGGCTGAGATTAAGGGTTTGGGTCAGGCAATTCAGAATTCAAATGACGGTATAAATATGATCCAAACTGCGGCTGGTGCTTTGACTGAGGTTACAAACCTTATTCAGTCAATGAGAACTCTTGCAGTAAGCGCATCAAACACAGCTGTGAACGATGTGGCATCAAGACAAGCCGATCAATATCAGATTAACTCAGCAATTCAGTCATTGAAAAATATTGCTGCAACTACAGCTTTTGGTAATGTCAAACTATTAAACGGTAATTTTGGATATCAGGCGCAGATTACCACTCCAAACGATATTAATGGAATGGGCGTAGCCGCAAGTGCTACAAATCTTAACTACATTGGTAATATTTCAATGCAAATTGCGCAGCAAGCCACTCAGGCTTACATGACAGGCGCATTTAATACGAGTGCTCTTACTTCTGCCAATAATGCTGGAGGAACGGTTACATTTTCTATTAATACCCTTGATTCGGCAGGCAATATTATAAACACGCAGGCTATTACAGCAACTATTGCAAGTACCGATACAAGTGCTCAGGCAGCAGCGGATATTGCAAACGCAATTAACCAATTTAGCGGTACGACACAAGTATTTGCTGCTATTGGTCCTAGCGGAAATGTAGATTTAGGATCAGTTCAATATGGGAGTCAGTTTAGCTTTTCGGTATCTCCAGTTACGTTAAGTAGTGGTGTTAGTGCAGCAATCGGTGGTGCAGTAGGAACAGCAGGATTAACTGCAACAGCTGGTCAGAATCTTAAAGTGTATGTGAATATAGGTAATGGTGTAGCAAGTGCAGGCGATCTACTTACTGCTAAGTATATTGCTGGTAATAGTAGCGGTACATCTGGTCAGTTTGTAATAGCTGATACTGCCTCGACAAATAAATTTAACGGTTTTTATGCAAATCTTGCAGTAACTCAGTCAGGTAGTGGTACAGGTACAAGTGGAACGGTTGCTGTAGCTAGTGCTGCTAGTGGCGAATTATCAGCATCTTTTGCGAGTACTGCAAATCCGAACTGGACTACTGCACAAGGAGTGCTTAATACTACATTGGGCGTAAACGTAGGAGTTCTCTCAAAGAATGCTGCTACCTTCCAAATAGGCGCAAATGCAGGTCAGTTAGTTAGCATGGTAATAAACAATCTTACGCCTGATGCGCTTGGATTTAGTGCAGGACTTGGAGAAAGCGTATCACAGGTAAACGTCGAGACGCTTTCTGGTGCACAGAATGCAATACAGGTATTAGACGCTGCCAACACGGAGGTTTCAGTTATAGCTTCCAGTCTTGGTGCATTCCAGACAAATACATTGCAGTCAAACGTTAACTCCCTATCTATTGCGCAGACAAATCTCTCGGCTTCTAATGCTGCAATTCAAGATACGAATATGGCAGCTGAGATGACTAACTTTACTAGACTTCAAATATTAATGAAGTCTGGTATAGCAATGCTCTCACAGGCAAACCAGATCCCATCAGCTCTGTTAACCCTTTTGCAATAATATTTTTTGCCCGGGGTCTCTCCCGGGCATTTGTTATTTTTTGTGTTTAAACAATTTAGAAATTTAAATAATAAATACAAAAAATAACAAAAAGGCCTTTAAGGAGGGTAAAGGTGATTGCTAGCAATAAAGGTGATTCAAATCTGACTGCTTTAATTCGGCCTGAACTATTGGCTATTAAGCAATCTCAATTAGCAATTGACTCTCGCTTAGCAGGCATATCTGGAATATCAAAAGTTGGTAATACAACAAGTGATGAAATTCAAAGTGTAGAAAATAATAACAATAAAGTAAACATAAAAACTCTTAAGAGCATTATAGAAAGTTTAAATGCTAAACTTGAAAGCCAAAATATAAAGAGCAAATTCGAAGTATACGAAAAAATAAATGGAGCTTATTATATTAGATTCTATAATGCAGAAACTAACGAAACTATAAGCGAGTTTCCTCCGAAGAAATATCTTGATATGATAGCCAGTTTTATAAATGGTTCTGGAACTCTAATAAACAGGAAGGTGTGAAAAATGTCGACTGTAAATCCTACTTCTTCATCAAGCGCAAGTTCGCTTTTGAATAACGTAAGTCTTGGGAATGCATCAATAGTTGGTTTAGCATCAGGAATAGATACAACGGCTCTTGTAAATGCTATGACTCAACAAGACTCAGGTACCTTAAATCAATTGGAGGCAGAGCAGAACACGCTTCAAGCAAAGATATCAGCCTGGAATAACTTTCAGGGCCTTTTAACGAAGCTTCAAAGCGATGCCTCTTCTCTTGCAAATCAGAACAACGTACTTTCAGCTACTGCTACCAGCTCAAATACCAGTGTCCTAACGGCTACTTCGTCAGGAGCAACACAACCGGGTTCATATGTTCTAAATGTTACCCAGCTTGCTACAGCTCAGAGTTCGAGATCTCAAAGCTTTTCATCGGCAAGCGCTGTAATTGGTCAAGGTACCTTTACTATTACGTCAAATAACGGTTCTACACTTACTATAAACATTACTTCTTCCAATAACACTCTTCAAGGCTTGGCTGATGCAATAAACAGCGCATCTGGTTCTCCTGTTACAGCAAATATTATAAGTAATTCTAATGGCACCTTTTTGATTCTGACTTCTAATCAAACAGGCGTATCAAATGGCTTCACTGTTATGGATAACGTGACAAACGGTGGAACGGTGGTAAGTTTCTCGGGGGCATCAAGCTCTACTGACTATACCAATGGTACTACTCTTACTGCTGCTCAGGATGCTCAGGTACAACTTGGCACTACGAACCCTATTACGATTGACAGCAGTTCTAATAATATTAATAATATTGTTCCGGGTCTTACAATAAACCTTGTAGGAGTTGGCCAATCAACTTTAAATGTAAGTTATAACGATTCGAATGCAAAAACTTTGATAAATAACTTCATTACTGATTACAACAACATAATAGCTTTTAGAAACCAATATGCCTCTTATAATCCCAATACAGAGCAAGCCGGCATTTTATTCTCAGATCCAAGCTTTAATAACTTTATGAACCAATTAACAAACGCTATCTCTTCTGCCGCTACAGGAAATATTTCTCAAGGGAGTCCAGCTTCAATTGCAGATTTAGGAATTACAATTTCTACCGATCCATCTACTATGGGACAACTAAGTTTTAATTCATCAACCTTTGACCAAGCATTTAGCACAAATCCTCAGGCAGTAGCAAATGCTATTGTTGGTTTAGGGACAACAAATAATCCCAATGCGACTGTAATAGGTTTTGCGCCACAAACAAAAGGAGGAGTATACACTGTTAACGTTACTGGTTGGGATCCTAATGGAAACGTTCTTGCTACCATAAACGGTCAGAGCGTAACCGGACAGGGTAACGTAATAAATGGTTTAACGGGTACGCCAGCTGACGGTTTGAGCATAAGCGTTACATCTGGTTTTACAGGTAGTTTTCAGGTAACTATGAATAAAGGAATATTTCAACAAGTTTTAGATGCTCTAACTCCTATTACTCAACCATTTGGTCAGCTTTCTTCTGTAATCACAAATCTTACAAATACTAATACTGCTTTGCAAAACCAGATAAATCAGCAAACGGCCTTTGTCCAAGAGAGAAGAAACCTCTATCTTCAACAGTTTGCTCAAATGGAGGCTACGCTTTCAACTCTTGATTTGCAAAATATGTGGCTAGGATATCAAACAGCTTCGCTTTCAGGAACAAGTGCACTATCAGGTACTCTATCTTCAGCAGGCGGTTTAAGCTCTGTAACGGGATCTGGCTCTGGTTCAAGTTCAAGTTCGAGTTCTGGTTCAAGTTCATCAAGTTCATCCATATAATTTTTCATAGTTTTACTTGAAGGAGGAAAAAATAGTGTCTTATGGTTCACAGGTTTATAAAACAAATGAATTAGAGACATCGCCACCTTGGAAAATTGTCATTATGTCCTATGAAGCCATTATTAAAAATTTGAAAATTGCTAAAGAATCTATTAAGAATAAAGATCTTTTTACAAAAAGCAAAAGCATCTCGAAAGCTCAGATGATAATATTTACTTTGATATCTATGCTTGATCAAAATCAAGACAAGGAAATTGTTGGTTCTCTTAGCTCTTTATACTTCTATTACGTAAAGGAGTTAACATTAGCGAACGCAGAGAATTCTGTTGAAAGAATAGATAATATAATTAGTCTTGTAAAAGCTTTAAAAGAGAGCTGGGAAGAGGCATTTTTAAAGATGGGGCTTTTAGTAAAGTGAGTGAAGAAGAACTCCTTAAAAAGTTCAAAGAGTTGCTCTTTCAGGAAAGAAAGCTTTTAAAAGAGAAGAAGTTTGCTGAAATTGACAACGTTGTAAAGGAAAAAAGCCTAATTATTAGGGAGCTTGACGATATAAAGTCTAAATTTGGCCAATTTAAACCAGAATCTTTAGAGATACTTGCTGAATTAAAAAGGATTCAGGGGGAAAATATAGAAATATTGAATAAAGAAATTGAGAAAATCAAGAAAGATCTTAAAGAATTAAGATTTGATGAGGATTCGAAAAGGGAGTACCTTCAAACAAATTTAGTCCCCGAAAAGGGAAAAAAGCTTTTAGATCAAGAAACTTAGTTAAATAAAGTTTCTATTGGGTATCCAGCACCCATGCTGATTAGCTTTTAAGAACAAAAAATACCGCGAGCAAGATGCTCGCGTTACTATGTAGGGTTTTTCCGCGAGCAAGATGCTCGCGTTACTATAAGATGCTCTTGTAACTATATGATATAATAGCGAATAAAAGCGAAGAGCAACTTTTTGCTCAAATTTTCGTTGGGAGTTTATTCTAATGATAAGAACTAGAGTCGAAAACCTTAAAGAAGGTGATGTATTAGCCTATCCAGTAATTGATGAAGCAGGACGGGTTCTTATTGGGGCAGGTATACCGCTTAAAGGTATAGTTATAAGACGCTTGAGGGAGTTAGGTTTTAACTATGTATACGTTGAGGCTCCAGGTTTTGAAGACGTTGAAAGGCTAGAGCTTATATCCCAAAATACCGAGCTTGAAATAGTAAAAACTTCAAAGGAAGTTTTTGGTAAGATAAAAAGAACTCAAGAATTAGATCCTCAAAAGATTCAGCACCTTGCTGTAACCGTTTTAAATGAAATATTGAGTAAAAAGAACATTGCTATAGTAATTGATGACCTTATGGTAACATCTGACTATCTTTTTAGGCATCTTGCAAGAACAATGTTATTCTCTTCTGTATTGGGGATAAATCTTGGATATTCAGAAAACAAACTGAGAGAACTCGCAAAAGCCGCATTTTTACACGATATAGGGTTTGCGTTCATAGATGAAAGTATTAGGAATAAAAAGAGGAAGCTTAGCCCTGAGGAAATGGAAATTATTAAACAACATCCAAAACTTGCAGACTCTATTCTTGTAAAAAATAAGTTCTCTTCATCAGTTAGAAAAGCAGTGTTGCAACATCACGAGAGATTTGATGGCAGTGGATATCCTGCGGGGCTAAAGGGGGATGAGATATTTGAACTTGCAAGGGTAATCGCTGTAATTGATGTGTTTGAAGCTATGACATCAGATACCCCATACAGAAGGGCGCTTTTTCCTGGAGAGGTATATGAATACGTTATGTCTCAATCTGGAAGGCTTTTTGATCCGGATATAGTTAAGGTTTTTTCGAAGAAGATAATAATTTATCCGACTGGCACATCTGTAATTTTGTCAAATAATTTTATTGGAGTCGTAAAATCAATTAATATTTCTTATCCTCTAAGGCCAATTGTAAAGGTTTTTGCAAAGATGATGGATGATGGTTCTGTTAATTATCTTGACACTGATTTTGAGATAGATTTATTAAGAACACTTGATGTAGTGATAGTTGGCTCTACTGACTTGTCGGGAAATATTATTGATTACGAGAGAGACTTTAGTGCTCGTTATTAGTAGAAAGGTTGGACAGAGTTTTGTTATAAGCGACAGTATAGTGGTGACGATTGTCTCTGTTGATAGAGATGTAGTAAAAATTGGCATCGATGCTTCAAAGGACATTAAGGTCTTAAGAAGTGAGTTGGTTGACAAAATAAAGAACTCGATGAAAAATTCTGTTTTTAAAGAGAATGATATGAACAGTTTACTGAGAGTATTGAAAGATGAAAATAAAAAGTACTAGAGTGTTAAAGAATGTGTGCTTACTGAGAGAGTACTTTGTTGTCCCAATAAGACAACAGCCTGTGAGCGAAGAAAGCGACGCCTTGCCTGAAGTTACTAGCGAAAAGGAGGAGACTTTCGACAAGCAAGAACTAATAAAACAGGCAATGGATGAAATCGAAAAGATAAAGGAACAGGCAAAAAAGGATGGTTTTGAATTGGGGTACAAGGAAGGTCTTAAAAGGGCAGAAGAAGAGGCTGAGATGAGAGAAAAAGAGAGAGCACAGATACTAAAGGATAATCTGTCAAGGCTTAATAGAGAAAATAAAGAATATCTTGAAAGAATAGAAAACAGACTTGAAGAAGAAGCTTTTAATATAGTGGTTAAATCAATAAGCCAGATCTTGCGCTCGAATAAAGTAAAGGACATAGATCTATTAAAAGAACGAATAAGAAGCTTTTTGAGAGAAATTCCACCTAATGTCGAGATAAAAATACGAGTTTCGGGAGCCGATGTTGATAAATTTGAAGATTTTGAAATGCCACTTGAAGTTGACTATACATTAAAGAGCGGTGATTTTATAATTAAAACGGATTTGGGTTTTCTAGATGGGAGAATAAAATCTTTGGAAGATAATTTTCTAAAAGAATTAAAGAGGGTCTTTGAGTAGTTGTGAGAAAACTTAAATTGCTAAAGGATTTCATAGAGGATTACAACTATCTCCCCTGGCATGGGACAATCGATAAAATCAGCGGCTATGTGATAGAATCAAATGGGCCAAAGGTCTCAATTGGTGAGATAGTATATATTGATTCTGGAAGGTATCAAATTCCCTGTCTTGTAATTGGGTTTTCATCAAACAAGGTTTTTCTTACACCTTTTGATGCCATAGAGGGAATAGAGCCAGGTTCAATAGTTAAAAAGACAGGTAAGCAGTTAGGATTATGGGTTGGAAAACACCTTATAGGACATGTGCTAGATGGTCTTGGAAGGCCTTTATCAGCTGAGTATATAGAAAGAGATAATCTGTCAGAGTATAGATCTATTGAAAACAGATCTCCACACCCGCTTAAGAGGGGGAGGATAAAGGAGCCAATATCAACGGGTATTAGGGCAATCGACGGTCTTCTGACATTGGGCAAGGGGCAAAGAGTGGGAATTTTTGCTGGTTCTGGAATCGGAAAGACTACGCTTCTTGGTATGATATCCAGATTTTGTAACGCTCAAGTGAATATTATTGCTCTAGTTGGAGAAAGAGGGCGTGAGGTAAGAGAATTTTTGGAAGAGAGTTTGGGAGAAGATGGCCTTTCAAAGTCTGTTGTGATAGTGTCCACCTCAGACAACCCGCCTTCGCAAAGGGTGCTTTCTGCATTTACTGCCACTGTTATTGCGGAATATTTTAGGGATTTAGGCATGGACGTGCTTATGGTTATGGATTCTCTGACAAGAGTTTGTATGGCACAAAGAGAGCTGGGTTTGTCTATTGGTGAACCGCCTACTACAAGAGGATACCCGCCATCTGTTTTTACAATGATGGCAAGACTCCTGGAAAGAGCAGGAACTTCTGATAGAGGATCAATAACGGGTATATATACTGTTCTCGTGGAAGGGGATGACCTTGCAGAACCAATAGCCGATCACGCAAGAAGCATACTTGATGGCCACATAGTTTTATCAAGAGATCTGGCAGAAAGGGGACATTATCCGCCAATTGACATCTCGCAGAGTGTAAGCAGGCTTATGAATTCTATTGTAGGCAGGGATCATCTGAATATCAGTTACAAAATAAGAGAGCTAGTAGCCTCATATAGGGAGGCATATGATCTTATTAACATTGGGGCTTATCAAAAAGGGGCTAATTCGAAAATTGACGAGAGTATAGATAAGATATCAAAAATAGAAGAATTTTTAAAACAAGATGCAGATGACGTTTCAAGCTTTGAAGATACTTGTAGGCTAATGGGTGAAATATTGCTGTGAATATAAAGAGATACGTGGCAAAAAGCATTCCCGAAGCGATCTTGATGATCAGGAAAGATTTAGGGGACGATGCCCTTATACTTTATTCGAGGTCTATTAACATTGCTCCACGATGGATGATTTGGAAGAGACAGGAAGCTGTTGAGGTAGTGGCCACAGTTAATCAAGATAATAAAAGGCTGGATGAACTGGCAAAGGAGATTGAGGAGTTTAAAAGGGAGTTAGACTTTTTAAAGAAAAGTCAAGAAGAATTATCTCAAATTAAAAGACTTGATAAGAGTGAAGAACTTGAGATACCGTTTTTGAAATTTCATAACTTCCAGGAAACGACTAAAGAAAGCTCGATTCTTATAAGTACCAGTGGTGAATTTGATGCTAGTTCAAGATATTTCTTTAAAGGTCTTAATTTTTATCCATTTTTTGATGAAAGGGCATATCCTACTGCCTTGGCCTTTTTGGGACCTACAGGGGTAGGAAAGACTACGACAATTGCTAAGATAGCAGCTCGTATGTCTTTGTTGATGAAGAAAAGGGTATGCCTTATAACCCTTGATACCTTTAGGATAGCAGCCTTAGATCAATTGAAGGCTTATGCGGATATTATGGACCTTCCATTTTTCGTAGCTCATTCTCCTAAAGAATTAAAAGATGTTATAAAAAAGGAAAAAAATTCACTTGATATCTTTTTAATAGATACTATGGGTTTTTCTCCCCTTCAAGACAATAAGTTTAAAGAAGTTTCAGCTTTTTTGTCCCTTGAGATTAAGACAGAGAACCATTTGGTTCTTTGCGCTAATTATAGATTTAAAGAATTGGATATGTATATTAACAAATTTAAAATTTTAAAACCGGTTAGCATCATATGGACCAAAATCGATGAAGTAATATCACTTGGACATATTATTGACTTATCAATAAGAAACAATTTGCCAATATCGCTTTTTGGCACCGGACAAAGTGTTCCAGATAATTTGGAGGTGGCAAATGATGAATTTCTTTCAAATCAATTGAACTCAAAATATAAGGATTTTTGTGCTGAAGGCTATAAAGTATGAGCGATCAAGCACAAGAATTGAGAAGATTGAGGGAAAAACTTAGCAATGCGCTTTACTCTCATTCCAACCGGCAACCGTTTAAAAATAAGCTTTCAATCTCTTTTGCAGGCGGTAAAGGTGGGACGGGCAAAACTGCGCTTAGCGTAAACATCGCAATCTCTTTTGCTAGGAAGGGGATAAAAACTGTTTTGTTGGATGCCGATGTTGGTTTAGCAAATGCCAATATTATATTGGGGGTAAAACCTAAAAAGAACTGGGCTGATTTCCTATATAATAAAGCCTCGTTTGAGGATATATTATATTTCTACGATAATGATTTAATACTAATTCCAGGCGCATCTGGTATTTCTGACGCTGCAAATCTTCCTTCTTATAAACAAGAGGAGCTCTTTTTATCTCTGGATACGCTTGAGTCTCATACAGACGTTTTAATAATTGATGTAGGAGCCGGTATTCAGGAAAACATCATAAACTTTTCCATAGCGTCAAATAATATAGTTGTTGTTACCAATCCAGATCCAACAGCTTTAACTGACGCATACAGCTTTATAAAAGTTATTTCAAACAAGCTCTATAACCATAAAGTATATTTGCTTATTAATATGGCTAGGACGTTTGAAGAGGTAAAGAGAATTTACGAACTATTTGTTCCAATGGTTAAATCAAGACTAAACGTCGATCTTGAAATACTTGGAAGTATTTCGTATTCTGAGGAAATGGTATTATCGGTAAAGCAGAGTAAGCCTCTTGTGATAAACTATCCTAGATCGGAAGCATCAAGGCAAATAGAGATCATCACAACCAAGCTTTTAGGGAATCTTTATAGACAAAACCAAGTATTAAATGCTAAACAAGAAGGTTATGTTAAAAAGGCTAACTCGACTAAGACGTATGTTACAGATGATGCGCGATCCGTAGACGCTGGCAACAAGGATTCCTTTGTGTCTAGATTTTGTAAGTTTTTTGGATTAAAGAAGTAGGTTTTGCTTTATAGCTTAGCAATTAATTACATTTGGACTTATAAAGTTCGGTTAGTAAATTAAAAAAATACAGGAGTGAAAACAATGGAAGAAAGATGGTTTTTAGGTGTTGCAACAGAAGATGAAGACTATTTTATAGATACACATTCAATTCAGAAGCAAGATGACTTTTTAGAGGTAATAATTAAAGAAACCTTAAAGAGCGAATCTGCAAGAAAGCGAGAAGATGAATTTATAAGATCCAAAATAAATAGAGAAATTAATTCCCATCACTCTCTCTGGAAGTGGAGATTTAACTTGAAAAATATGACGTACACCATTCTTTCGATAGGTTTTTTTGATTCGAATGGCAAGCTTCTTCTTAATATGAAAAGCGATGAAGACGACCTGTACTGGGAAGAGATAGAGCCAGAGACGGTTGCAGAAAATATTTTTGAGGCAGTAAAAGACGTAATGCAAAATAAGCCGAAAGATGACTTATAGAGTTAAATATGCCTATGGAGGTCTTTTTTTCAGAAGAATATAACAGATATCAGCTATATGATTCTTTGGAAGGTCTAAATTGGGAGCTTGCCGTTGTAAACGTGCACGTAATAAAGGGGCAAGTTTTTTTTGATATTGTGTTGTTTAACAAGTTAAAAAACAAAATTGCTCCTGTTTTTCTAAATACCTTTAAAGAAAACAAGCTGTTAATACCAAGCCTTTTAAAAAACATTGATAGGGAAAACTTATCAAAGATTTTTGAGCAATCCTTTACAATAATTTCATCTTACAAAGACAAAATAAGACCGCCTAACTTTGTAATATTTACTGAAAATTATAATTATATAAATTCATTAGATAGCGGTATTAACCCGCACAGAAGATCTTTTATGGGTATCGGAAATGCATCTTATTTAAAGTTTATTTTATTTTACAAACACATTTCAGAGATTATTAGATCCAGAAACAAGAAAGAAAAGACTCTCAATATCTTAGATTGTTCCTGCGCTAGCGGTTACGGTTCAATTATACTTGGGTCTATTGAGAAGTCGACTGTTCGTGGGGCAGATATGGACGCAGGTGCAGTTAATTTAGCCAATATGTTAAACGTTGAGCGGGGAAACGTAAGCTTTGTAAATTCATCAATGGAAGATTTGAATAAATTTGGTTTAAAATACGACTATGTTGTAAGTCTTGAAACTATTGAGCATGTAAATAATCCAGAGACCTTTTTAAACAGTGCAATAGACCTTCTTGAAAAGGATGGTACTTTGATATTAAGCGTGCCCCATTGGCGATATCACGGCAGCGATCTTAATTCCGATCACCTAAGTAATTGGACACCTGAGAGAGTAAAAAGATTTTTTGATAGGTTTTTTAACAGGGTGGAGGTTTATTTCACAGAAGTAGTTAATTTAGAAGAAGTTCTAAACCAGGACTTTAGCTTTAAAGAAGAAATGAATAAAAAATTTATTGAGAATATCTTTGTAATAGCAAGGTCAAAAGACAGAAGAGACCCTTTAGCCTTCTATATTAGAAAGAAGCCAAAAAGGGTTTTGTTTGTAAACCATTCTATCCCTCCCTACGAATATACCGGTACACCTTTAGCTACATATTCTCAGATGCAAAGTATTCGATCGCTTGGATATGAGACAGCTGTAATGATAACTCATCCTGATGCAACAACGGAGTTTAAGAAAGAAGTTGTTTTAAATGGTACAAAGGTTTACAAAATTCCCTTTCTCAATTGGCAAAAGACCTTTCTTGATGACCCCTTTTCTGGATATGACTTGAGGGACTATCTTGGTTTGGTAGAAGACGTAATAGACGATTTTAAACCTGATGTCATTCATTTAGGTGACTATGTGGGAATGACTTCAAAGATTGTTGAATTATTTGAGGCAAAGGGTATTCCTATCTGTAAGGAGGTTCACGCTATAGAGGAGTTGTGTTTGAAAGTCAGGCCTTCTGGAGGTAGCAGAGACGGTCTGTGCAAGGGACCTGATTCGCCAGAAAGTTGTGCGAGCTGTGCACTTATTGGGAACTACGAAGTCAACGAGCCCTTTCTAATTAGACAAATGTCTAACCTTATAGGGAAGCTTTTTGCAAGATTTAAATACATCAACTATCTTTATTCAAAATTCGATGCTGTTGTATTTCCATCTTCTAGCTGGATGAAATATATGATGAATTATTTAGAGATAGGTAGAGATAAGACATATGTGGTGCCAATTGGTATAGACTTCAAGTGTTCTAGAAAAAATCTTGCAAAAGAAAGTGCTTTAGATAAAGAAAGACTTAATTTTGCTTATTTTGGTACTGTTGCAACGGGGAAAGGGCTTGGTATTCTTGAAAAGTTATTTCAATATAAAGAGCTACTTGATAAGGACTTTAATTTTTATATATACGGAAGATGTCAGGATACCGAATCAGAGATAAAAGTAAAAAACCTTGAGAAGATTACTTGCGGCAAGGTGCTCTATATGGGAGAATATAAAAGGGATAATTTGTCAGAAATCCTCTCTTCTGTAGATATGGGGATTTTGCCGTATTTGTATGAGTCATATTCTATAGTTACGCGAGAACTATTATATTTCGGTATTCCTGTTATCTCGTTTAATACCTATGGTATAGACGAAATAATAAAAGACAACTACAACGGCTTTCTTGTTGAAGTGGGCGATGTAGAAAGTTTGAAAGAAAGAATAATTTACATATTAAACGACAAAGAATTAACAGACAAACTAAAGAGTGGAGCTCTTAATACCCCTATTGCTACCCCCCAGGATGAAGCGCGAATGCTTGATGAGATATATAAGAAAATAGCGCGAAAGTAAATTGTGTTGTTATTTTTTTATTTTGTTTTTTACACTCATCCATAATTCTTTTATCATTGCGTAGGCTTTAGGATCAGTTAACCCTTTCGGATCCCTCGAAATAGAAAAATTTAGCCAATAAATTGCCTGTTCTAATTTGTTAAGCTTGAAGTACATCGATGCGATCATATATTCTACAAGGGTTTGGCTCATCTTACCGCCCAAAGGAAACTCTTCGTGATCGTATGCCTTTTCATAATATTCTACAGCCTTCAATCTATACTCGTCTTCCTTTGGCGAGCCAAAACTTTTAGCAAGACAGGTCATCCTAAAATATATTCCCGCAAGAAGGCTTGAGTTTTGTCCTGCAACGCTAGCGCAGTAAATTGCCTGTTCGTAGGCTTCTATAGCGCTTTCATAGTTTCTTTCTCCCGTAAGATCTTTTTTGTAGGCCTTTGACTTTGGAAGCTCTTTTTGCATTAAGCTTATTACCACGTCTGAAAGCTTATTTTGAAAACTATGGTCAAGATTTGCGTAGCCACACTCAGGACATACAATAGAACTATAAATGTTTGGGTTTATACCTTCATATATATTGCAAAGATCTATATCCCTGGTTTTTATTCTAAAAGCATTACTCTTTAGTTTTAATTGTTTAAACTTTGTTTTGCAAACTGGACAAATAAGGTCTGTTTCATAGAATTTGCTTTTGTCGAACAAGCTTTCACCTTCTTAATTTTTTTTATATGTGATATTATATATAAATTAGCAAGAAATGTATAATTTTAGGAGGAATTGCTCAACACATGATTGATTTTTTTAAAGGAACTATATTGCTTTTTGAAGTGGGAGTAGCGATTTTGCTTATCGCTTTAGTTTTATTGCATGGACCGAAGGGAGAGGGCCTTGGTTCTATTGGCGGTGAAGCAAGGCTATTCACATCTCCTCAAGGTTCTACTTCTGGTTTGACAAAATTTACCGCTTACGTAGCGGTAGTTTTTATAGTGCTCGCATTACTAATGGGAATTTTTTGGTAGGTTGAGATATGTCAAAACTTGCTAAGATAACCCTCCCGATATTTAGCTCGCTATTGTTTTTTGCCTTTTTGCAAGGTATTGCTACTCATACCTTTGAATGGCTTCAGTGGTTGATGATGTTTTTTATCTTGTATGGAACTGTAATATTGGGGGGATTTATAATAAAGCAGTTTGAGGAAGAAAGGGTAGATTTGAAATATAAGCCCTTTGTTAGTATACTAATACCTGCGCACAACGAAGAAAACGTTATAGAGAGCACTGTTCTTGATGCTCTAAATCAGGATTACAGGGATGAAAGTGGCAAAAGGTTATTTGAAGTAATTGTTATAGACAACGTTTCAAGCGATAATACACCCATTATCTTGAAAAAGATGCAAGGTGAACATCCTGATTTAAAGGTAGTATATCAAGGCCAGGATGCAAAGAGAGGAAAGCCTGCTGCCTTAATGGCTGGCTTAAGGGAGTCACAGGGAGAAGTAATTGCTGTATTTGACTCTGACACGAGAATTCCTGCTGACTTTATAAGAAGGTGCATTCCTTATTTGTCCGATCCGAAAGTTGGAGGAGTTCAATCCTTGGTCAGGATGTACAATGCCCAGAAATCTTTTCTCACAAAGGCACAGGATGACGAGTTTGCCATATTTACAAGAATTTACCAAGAAGGCAGGGACTTTTTGGATGGTGCTCCTACCCTTGGAGGAAACGGCCAGATTACGAAGAAGGAAGCAATTTTAGCTGTTGGTGGGTGGAACGAGCACGCCCTTACCGAGGATCTTGAACTTTCGCTAAGGCTTTATGAAGCGGGATATAACATTCGATTTTGCCCTGAGGTATCTGTTTATCAAGAAGGGGTAGAAAATTTTGATGCTCTTGTAAAGCAGAGAACTAGGTGGGCGCTTGGATATCTACAGTGTCTTATGGAACACACTCCAAAGATCTTTCTTTCAAAGATGGCTTTTAATAAAAAGCTTGATTTAAGTCTTACTCTATTTTCTATCTTTTTACCCTATTTAACTCTAGTTGGATACGTATATCTTTTACTTGAGATTACAGGAATATTTATGTTTTACACTACTTTACCATCGTTTATCTTGAACTTCTTAGCCTTTGCATTTATTGTTAATGCAAGCGTTGGTGCAAGGGTTTTGAGGCTGCCTAGAAAATCATTGTTGTATGTGCCATTAAGGTACTGGCTTTTCTCCCTGCACTGGCTTATTGCTTATGTGCAGGCTATGTGGAAGATGTGGATTATGTGGGTAAACGACGAGCTCCCTTTTTGGGACAAAACTCATCACAAGGGATTGGAAGAAGAAACGTCAAAGGGTGTCTCTACAGCTTTCCAGACTATTAAATAATCTAACGCTGCCCAAAAATTTTTTGGGCAGCTAAAATTTAAGTTCTACCTTAGCCCCGTTTTCATTTGAAAATGTAGTTTGAATGTTAGATAACCTTGCAAGGCTCTTAATAATAGCTGTTCCAAGGCCAATTCCTGAACTATTTTCCCTACTTAGCTCCTTTAGCTCGCCTTCTTTAAATCCCTCACCGCTGTCTCTTATAATTAGTTTATTATCGTAAAAGTCAACAAATATTGGTTCTTTTCCGTGAATTAGTGAATTAAGAAATATGTTTTTTGTTATAGTTTTAAGTATATATGGGTTTGATTCAACAACTATTTTCTTTTCTACGTTTAATTTTATATTTGAATGCAATACTTCTGGTAAAGAATTATTTATTAAATCTTCTAGAAATGATAAGAGGTTAATTTTAGTTTTTTGCGAGTTTATAAGGCCTAATTGAATCTTTGTTATTATTATGGCGTTGTCAAGCGCAAAATCTAGTCTCTTTATATTATTGAGCAACTTTCTTGAGAAGATAGAATCTATCTTGCCTGTAGCTTCTCCTGTTTCAACAATTGAACTTATAACTGTAATTGGAGTCTTTAACTCATGTGAGATTTGGCCAAGAAGCTTTTTTTTAAGATCTGAGGTTGCTTTACTTTCTCCAGGTTTCAATGCAATAAACTTTAAATCTCCTATTGATTTGATGAGAAATGTGTATTTGGTAGCATCTGTGCCCAGAGATATTTCTTTTTCATAATATTCTACTTTATTATCCTTTAATACCTCATGAGCCTCAGAAAACCGTAATATTTCAAAGTAATATCTTCCCTTTAAATCCTTTATCCATGAAAAATCTTTGAATTTTGTGTTGTAGTAAATAACTTGTCCGCTTTTATCAATAATTAAAACTGGATATTCAATTAACTCAATAATATCTTTCAAAATTTCCATATTATTTGATATTATAGTATAAATATGAGTAACGCAATTCTTTTAGTTGAAGACGATATAGACATATCAGAGAATATCAAAACCTACCTGAACATAAACGGTTTTGATGTCTTTCAGGCTTATAGTGCTGATGAGGCCTTTAATCTTCTTGATGAGAAAGAGATCTCTTTGGTAATACTTGATCTGATGCTTCCAGACATGTTTGGTGCTGAAGTACTTAAGGTTTTAAGGGCAAGGGGCTCAAAAGTTCCTGTTTTGGTTCTGTCAGCGCTTTCAGAAGAGCACAATAAGGTGAGTTTGCTAGACTTAGGAGCTGATGATTATTTAACCAAACCATGTGGTATGAGAGAACTACTTGCAAGGGTAAAAAGCCTTATAAGAAGAAATAGGGATTTTAATGTGATACTTGAAAAGGGACCCTTTAAGGTAGACCTCGAAAAAAGTCAGATTTATTTTCAGGGTAAACTGATGAACCTTACAGCTACCGAGTATAAACTGTTGCTTTTCCTTCTTGAAAATGCTGGTAAGACTTATTCAAGAGAAAAGCTCGTTGATAATGTTTGGGGAGAGGGATATTTTGTAGAAGCTAGAATGGTTGACGTGTATATCAGGAGATTAAGAGAAAAGATTGAAATTGATCCCTCTAATCCAAACATACTCAAAACCAGACGCGGTTTTGGGTATGTTTTAGATCTTTAGCGTTAACTTTAAATTAACATACGATTAACGTGTTATTAACATTCAAACTCTATTCTGTTATAGATGTAAATTTAAGAGGAGGTTAATTGATGAAAAAAATTCTGTTTTCTTTGTTAGGTGTCTTTTTGCTTGTGGCTGCAGTTTTTTATGTATCAGGATGTTCTGGCTCAAATGCTCCTCAGTCGTCATCTCAGGTAAAACAGCTTACCGGAGCTGGCTCTAGTTTCGTATACCCTTTGTTTTCAAAGATGTTTGAGGAGTATAAGAAGGAGAAGGGAGTAGAGATAAATTACCAATCAATAGGTTCTGGTGGCGGAATAAACGCTCTTAAAGATGGTACCACAGATTTTTCTGCAAGTGATGCCTATATGTCAAACGAAGAGGAAAAAGCAGTGCCTGGTGGTGTGGTTACTATAGCAGATGCTGCAGGTGCGGTATCTATAGCCTATAATATACCAGGGGTTAACGATCTTATCTTAGATGGCAAAGCTTTAGCCGATATTTATCTTGGAAAAATTAAGAAGTGGAACGATCCTTACCTGGTGAAACTTAATCCTACAGCAAATCTTCCAGATAAACCTATAGTTGTAGCTCACAGATCCGATGGTTCTGGAACGACCTTTATATTTACAAATTATCTTTCTCTTATGAGCCCTGAATGGAAAGACTCTATTGGAGCTGGTACGTCTGTCAAGTGGCCTGTGGGTCTTGGCGGTAAAGGAAGTGAAGGGGTTACTGCAATTATTAAACAAAATCCATATTCAATAGGTTATGTTGAATTGACATATTCGATCCAAAATCATATTACAACTGCAAAGATGAAGAATAAAGCAGGAAATGTTATTGCTCCAACTCTTGAAAGCGCTAAAAAGGCATTCGAAGGCCTAAAGCTTCCTTCTGATATGAAGGCTCTTGCGCTTGATACTTCAAATCCTGAAGGATATCCAATTTGCGGATTTACATTTATACTTCTGCACAAAGAGATGCATTATCCTGGTAATACTTTAGAAAAAGCAAAGGCTGTCCTCGATCTAGTAAAGTGGATAATAACGGACGGGCAAAAGTACTGTGAATCTCTTGACTACGTGCCGCTTTCTAAAGAGGCTGTTGATAATGATATGAAGCTTCTAGAGTCAATTACCTGGGATGGAAAGCCCATTCTGAAATAATTTTAGCGATATAATAGAAACAAAATCCGCAGGCACTAATGCCTGCGGAGCCCCCTTCTCAACAAGACTCAGATTGCGCTTTAATTTAAATTTTTATAAATCTCTCCTAGTGCTACTGTTGAACTTTCGTGAAATACTGCATCAGCAAATCCATCTAAATGAGTTTTCGTTTTATTAATTATAATCAGCTTTGCATTGAACTTTAAAGCAGTTTCGGGGATTGCTGCGGCTGGGTAAACGCTTAAGCTTGAACCTATCACGATACACGTTTTAGCCCTTTTAATAACTTCCATTGCGTCGTTAAAGCTTTCTGGCATAGCCTCTCCGAATAACACAACGTTTGGCCCAATTGCTCCGCCGCAATTTGGGCACATTTCAACCTCATCTAAAATCTTCGAGTCAAATATAGACTTGCAGGTTCTGCAATAGGCCTCATCTAAATTGCCGTGTATTTCAATAACCCTTTTCGATCCTGCTTTTTGATGCAATCTATCAATGTTTTGAGTTATTACGTGTGTCACAAGACTTATCTTTTCAAGTTTTGCAACTATCTCATGTGAGGCGTTCGGTTTTGCAAGCTTTATTTTTGACAGCCTTTCTCTGTAGAACTTTATAAACTCGCTTCTTTTCTCGTACAGTGCATCTACAGATGCAAGTGAAATAAAATTTTCTTGATTCCACAAACCTGTAGGAGATCTAAAATCTGGTATTCCAGATTCTGTGGAAATACCAGCTCCAGAAAATACAACAACCCCTCCTTCTCGAATAATATCGGCTGCCTTTTTGTAGTCGCCCTTTAACATCTCTTACACCTCAAAAGTTGATCCAACGCCTGAAAATATAAATTTATCTTTTAGTTCGCTTGCACACCTTGATATCATCTGAAGTCCTGTACAATGAACAAAGGCAACCCTTTCTGGATCTAAAGCTTTTAAAGCTTCAATCGTTTTGTCTTGCTGCTCCTTGGGTGCTGGCCCAAGGTGTGATCCACCAATGATAGCATCTAATTTACTACTCCCAGTTAACTTCTTGCCTTGTTCAATAATATTTATTATCCCTTTGTGTGCACATCCTGTTAAGACAGATAACAAATCGTTGTTCTTAAAATATATACTCATGTCTTCCTCAAACGTGTCTGGAACGAGATTGCCATCTTTCTCCAACTTTAAAAGTTTTTGATCGGTTATTTCAAAATCATTTGATGTCTCTATTTGATAAGACAGAAAGATGTTTTCTTTAATTTTAGTTTGGGAGTCTAAAAATACAAAATTTGCCCCAAGAGACTCAAGCATTTCTTTGGCAAAAGGGATACATATAAAGGTAGTTTTTTTAGTTTTTGAGGAAAAGGTTTTCTTAAAGATATTGTGGTGAGCATATATTTTTATATCCCTTCTCATATAGTCAAGAAGGGTAAGAAGTCCTCCTGTGTGGTCACTGTGGTTGTGGGAAAGAATTATCGCATCAATTTTTTTTAGGTCCTTTTTTAATCTATGCGCATTATTTAAAAGAGCAAAGCCGCTTGAACCTGTGTCGTACAAAAAGGTCTCTTTTCCAGTTTCAATTAATGCGCTAAATCCATGTTCTGCAATAAGGTTTGCAGGGCTAGATGAAAGGACTGTATTGTCAACGAGAATTGTTATTTGAATGCCTGCTTTTCGTGACATATTTTGCCTCCTTAAATTTTTTAAGACTTATCTTAGATTTTAAAAAATAAAACCTTTAAGAGTCCTTTAAGTGAAAGGATTTGTATAAATCTCCTCTTTTGTCAAGTTATGTGTAAGAACTTTAATGTATACTATATATTATAAGCATATATAATTTTTATTTCATCGCATTTGTAAAATAAATAACTTTTATTTTACTAAAGGATGCTATCTATTATACAATTTTAAGTTGTAAACTTTAATTCCTGTGTAGTTTAATGTTAGGCTGTGCTTTATATAGAGTATTGTAAATTATATTGTTTAATTTTGTGTGTAAGGAGGGTGGTGGTTTTTGCGTATTTTTGCCAAGTACGTTATAAAGTTTTTTTCTAATCAAAGTTGAGCTAATTTCAAGGAGGTAGTAAGAATTGTCTTTAAAAGAAGAAGCATTAATTTTTCACAGAAAGACGAAAGGGAAAATAAGCGTTGAAAGTAAATCAGTTATTGAGAACGTTCACGATCTCTCTTTGGCTTATAGCCCGGGTGTGGCTGAGCCAGTAAAAGAGATAGCCTTCGATCCAGAGATGGCTTACTATTACACCTCAAAGTGGAACATGGTTGCTGTTGTTACAGATGGAAGCGCTATCCTGGGGTTGGGAAATCTCGGAGCATTGGCATCGTTACCTGTTATGGAAGGTAAGGCAGTACTTTTTAAAAAGTTTGGTGGTGTTGATGCCTTTCCAATTTGTTTGAACACAAAGGATTCAGAAAAAATAATTGAAACAGTTAAGCTTTTAGAGCCTGTCTTCGGGGGAGTAAACTTAGAGGATATTGGAGCGCCTAGATGCTTTGAGATTGAAAGGAGGCTTAGAGAAGAACTTTCGATTCCAGTTTTCCACGACGATCAACACGGCACGGCTATAGTTACACTTGCAGGATTATATAATGCTTTAAAGGTTGTAGGTAAAAAGATAGAAAATATAAAGGTAGTAATAAATGGAGCGGGAGCGGCAGGAATTTCTATAGCGAAACTTCTAATTCACATGGGAACAAAAAACATAATACTCTGTGACACAAAGGGTACCATATACAAAGATAGGCAGCAAGGTATGAACCCATATAAAGATGAGATCGCAGAGGTTACCAATCCTGAAATGATAAAAGGAACTCTTGCAGATGCAATGAAAGGAGCGGATGTTTTTATAGGGGTTTCTGTAAGAGACGTGGTCAATCAAAAGATGGTGAAATCTATGGCTAAAGATCCGATAGTTTTTGCTTGTGCAAATCCAGATCCCGAAATTAATCCAAATGCTGCAAAAGAAGCAGGGGCAGTTGTAGTTGCTACGGGCAGGTCTGACTTTCCCAATCAAATAAACAACGTTTTAGGCTTTCCAGGATTGTTTAGAGGAGTTCTTGATGTAAGGGCGAGAATTATAAACGAGGAAATGAACGTGGCAGCGGCAATTGCAATTGCTGAATCAGTAGATGAAAGCAAACTTACTCCTGATCACATTGTTCCTTCCCCACTTGATCTTGAAATATATCCACGAGTAGCGGCAGCTGTCGCACGTGCTGCTATGAAGTCTGGTGTAGCTAGATTTGCAGTCTTGCCTATCGATGTTGAACTTAATGCGCGTAGAATTCTTGGGCTAAGTTAGGAGGGGCTATGTTAAGAAATGTTCCAGAACTAAAATCATATAAATTATTTCCGGGAAGTTTTCTCTTTTATTTACACAGGATTACAGGCTTACTACTTGGGCTATACCTTTTGTTTCATATATTCTACCTGTACGGCATAAGGTTTGCTGATCCATCACTGATACCATTTTTTGAATCTATGCATGCCTTTCATGAGAGCCTTAAGATAATAATCAATCCAGGAGTTGCCTTTATTGCAGCATTCCACGTGATGAATGGGTTAAGAATTATTGTTTTTGAGTTTGAACCTAATCTTGCTATAAGAGAAAGACAAGCTGGATGGTTCTATTGGGTTATAGGAGTTACTTTAATAGCGTTTCTCGTAAAGATAGCCCAATCGATAATATTTGGTTAGGAGGTTAATGTGAACTACACTCGTTCTCTTATGCGCGCAAACGCAAGAAATATGTGGTTTTGGCAACGCGTTAGCGCTGTTGCACTTATAATTTTATTGGTGTTGCACGTTTTTAAGTTTGCGCTATTTTTCCCTGTTCATGTAGCTTTTGCTGCTTTTGTTTGTATCCATTTGTATATTGGAATGGTTACTATTACAAGGGAATATATAAAAAAGGCAACTCTTAACACATTTCTAAATATGGTATATATAGTACTTTTCCTGGTTATATTTTTTGCTGCTGTCAGAATCGCAGAGGTTACTTTTTAAACCTTATAATCTTGTTTGTTGAAAGGAGTCTGAAGTGAAGGATTCAAAAGTTTTATCCGAGAAGGTAGTGGATGTACCGTTAAGGAATGTGCACCAACACGATGTTGTTATAATTGGAACTGGGCTTGCTGGTCTTTGGGCTGCCATAAAGTGTAAGAGTGCAGGCCTTGATACAGCATGTATGACAAAGCTTTCTATGCCTCAAAGATCTCATTCAATTGCTGCTCAGGGGGGGACTGCCGCAAGTTTAGGGAATCTTGAAGAAGATTATTGGGAATGGCATATGTTTGATACTGTAAAGGGATCTGATTTTTTGGCGGATCAGGATGCTGCTGAAATAATGGTAAAGGATGCGGTTACAGTTATTAGGGAATACGAACATATGGGGACTCCATTTTCTAGAACTTTAGATGGGCTTATTGCTCAGAGAAAATTTGGCGGTCACGTAAAGGATTTTGGAAGAGGGGGTCCTGTTCTAAGAGCTTGTTATGCTGCTGATCGAACTGGGCACGTTTTGCTTCACACGCTTTGGCAGAAGGCTCTGGAATTAGGGATAAGGTTTTATACCGAAATGTTTGCAATAAGTCTTATAGCAGATGGTCCAAAATGCGCAGGCGTAGTTACTTGGGATATAAAAAATGGTGGCTTACACGCCTTTAAAGCGAAGGCAACTCTTATTGCTACAGGGGGATATGGTAGAGCCTGGAAAATAACTGCTACATCTTACTCATACACTGCTGATGGCCAATATATGGCTCTGAGGGCAGGTGTGCCTCTTGAAGATATGGAGTTTTTCCAATTTCATCCAACTGGTTTGTTTGATAGGGGCATTCTAATGACAGAAGGTTGTAGAGGTGAAGGGGGATATTTGATAAATGACTTAGGAGAAAGGTTTATGAAGAAATATGCTCCTGAAAAGATGGAGCTTGCACCAAGAGATATTGTAAGTAGGGCTATCACAAGCGAGATAGAAGCGGGGAGAGGGATAAAGGGTGGTCCATACGTATATCTTGACATTAGACATCTTGGAGCTGAGATAATAAACACAAGACTTCCGCAAATAAGGGAGATCTCTATAAAGTTTGCAGGAGTTGATCCAATACATGAACCTATACCAATAGTTCCTACTGCCCATTATTCTATGGGCGGCATACCTACGGATGTTGACGGGAGAGTTTTATTTGATGGTAAAACTCAAATATTCTCCGGTCTTTACGCTGCAGGTGAGTGTGCCTGTGTGAGCGTTCACGGTGCAAATAGATTGGGTTGTAACTCTACCCTAGATGCATCGGTATTTGGCAGACGTTGTGGATTGGCAATTGTTAAGGATTTACCGAACCTTGAGCACCTTTCTCTTGAAGAGGACAGCGCAAAGATGGCGAAGGAAGAGATAGAATTTATTTTAAACCAAAAAGGTTCTATAAAGCCAGAAGAAATACGAAATGAATTACAAACTGGAATGCAAAACTACGTTGCTGTCTTTAGAGATGAAGAAGGGCTTTCGAAGATGGTTTCTATATTTGATGATATTCATAAAAAATTATCTCAGATGTATATCAGCGATAAAACTCTTCAATATAACACTACCTTGATGGAGGCTATGGAGTTAAGACACCTAATAGCTGCAGCAGAGGCGGTAACATATGGTGCGTTGAACAGGACAGAGTCAAGAGGAGCTCAAGCAAGACGAGATTATCCAAAGAGAGATGATGAAAACTGGCTCAAACATACTCTTTATTTCAAAGACGAATCTGGTTTTAGATTTGATTATAAAGAAGTAAAGATTACTAGATTTGTCCCAGAAGAAAGAAAGTATTAAGGAGGTAGCCGTGGGTGACTTATATAAACTAACGATTTTTAGATACAATCCAGAATTAAAAGAGACATATACTAGTAAATATGAAGTGGAGGTTACCGAAAGTCATTGGACATTGCTTGATGTTTTCAGGTACATTAAGAGCAATCTTGATGATACGCTGACTTTTAGGTATTCATGTGGTCAGGGAATTTGCGGTTCATGTGCTGTGACTGTAAACGGGAAAAGCACTCTTGCCTGTGAAACTCAAATGAAGTTTTTGGATAGCTTCGACCTTGTAGTAGAACCTCTTAGAGGATTTCCTGTAATTAGGGATCTAGTTGTGGATCATAGCGTACTTGACGAAAAGGTTAGAAGCGTAATGCCGTGGCTAATTTGTAAAAAAGACCCAGAATCAGATAAAGAAAGAATTCAATCCATTGAAGACAGGGCTAAGCTTGATGGCTTATATGAGTGTATAGTTTGTGGTGCGTGCGTTGCAGCCTGTCCAACATTTTGGAAAAATAAAACATTTTTAGGTCCTCAAGCCCTTTTGTATGCCTGCAGGTTTATGTTGGATTCTAGGGATGAAGGCAAGAACGAGAGATTTGAGGTGCTTGCTGACAAAGACGGCATATATGGATGCCATACCATATTCAATTGTATGGAGGTTTGTCCAAAAGAATTAAATCCCGGTAAAGCAATACTTGAATTGAGAAAGATGTTTATGAACCTAGAGTAATCGTAAGTGAAGAATATGTTGTTATTTTGTTTTGAATGAGGGTGACAGGTTGTCATCCTCATTTTATTTTCTTCTGATTTATTTTATAAAATATTCAAAATTATATTTATAATAATCTATATAAATTACTTTTTGGAGGGACTATGCCTATTCAAGAGAGGGTAAAACTTAGAGAACTTGCACCAAAGGATAGGATTTATAACTACAATGAAATAGCTTTAGGATTAAGTGAAGAGGAGCTAGAATATGAGGCAAATAGATGTCTTCAATGTAAAAAACCAAGTTGTATAAAAGGTTGTCCTGCAGGTTTGAATATACCAAGATTTATAAAGCTTGCTAGGGAAAAAAGATTTAACGAAGCCCTTTCTGAGATACTTGAACTTAATCCATTTAGTGCAACCTGCGCCAGGGTTTGCCCATATGGATTTCAGTGTGAGGGAAGTTGTGTTTTGAATAAGACTGGAAGACCTATAGCAATAGGGGCTATTCACAGATTTATATCTGATTACGGCGAATATCAAATGAAAATGGTTAGTGAAAGTGAAAGGGTAAAGGGTAAAGTGGCAATTATTGGAGGTGGAACTGCTGGTTTAAGCGCTGCCTTTGAACTCTCAAGACACGGAGTGGACGTTGATATATACGAGTCAAGACCAGTAATAGGAGGCCTTGCACGCGCATGTATTCCTCCGTATAGGTTGGCTAGAGAAGTCTTGGATAGAGAAATAGTTTATATTCTCTCACATGGAGCTAAAATCAAGAACAACATAACGGTAGGCAAAGATATTTCACTTAAAGACTTTTTAGATCTTTATGAATACGTTATTCTTGCAGTAGGGGCAAGCAAATGCTGGTCTTTGAGATTGCCGTCAAATGGTGGAGAGGATTTTTTTGCCTATTCAGCGATAGAGTTTATTGAAAACTATATGTTCAGAAAAAAGGTTTTTGAGAGGGGTTTAAAAATTCTTATTATTGGTGGCGGAAACACTGCGATTGATGTTGGTAGGATATCAATAAGAGAAGGCCTTCACCCAGTGGTTGTCTATAGGAGAGGAAGAGAACAAATGCCCGCGCTCCCCAAAGAAATAGAAGAGGCTGAAGAGGAGGGTGTAAAATTCAAGTTTTTTGAGGTTCCAAAAAGGGCTATTCTTGAAAATGGCAAGTTTAAAGGCATTGAAGCACTTCAGGCGAGGCTGGGTGCGCCGGATAAAAGTGGTAGGCCAAGCTTTGAGGCTATTGAGGGAAGCGAACACTTTATTGAAGGCGATGTTCTAGTTTCTGCAATAGGTCAGGAAGTTGATCCAGAAATTTTAACTGGTTGCGACATTAATTTAGAAAGAGGTTTATTGCCATATGATTTTGGAGAAGAATTTGAACATAAAGTTTTCTCTTGTGGAGATGCAGTTACAGGCCCATCTGTTGTTGTAAAAGCTATGAGAAGTGGGCTTGAAGTTGCAAGAAAGGTGATCGAAAAGCTTAAAAACAGCAGCTTTTAAGATAGTTTGCTCAAATTTACTCTAAATTTAATTGAAAAACAATTAGGAGGAAGGCTTGATGAGGGAGTTATCCGTAGAGGTTTTAGAAGATGCTATTAAAGAATTGGTTATGGTTGCGAATTACAATGCACCTGAGGATGTTAAAAGGGCTTTTGATCTGGCTCTTGAGAAAGAAGAATCTGAAGTTGGGAAAAAGATACTTTTGGAATTTAAAGAAAATCATAAATTAGCGTCAGAAGAGAAACTTGGAATATGTCAGGATACAGGTCTTGCTGTGATATTTTTGTTCCTTGGTCAGGATGTACACCTTGTTGGCGGCGATATATACGAAGCTATAAATAGAGGAGTTGAGAAAGGTTATACTGAGGGTTACCTAAGAAAATCAACATGTGATCCATTAACTAGGAAAAATTTGGGCACGAATACGCCAGCAATTGTACACATAAAATTTATACCAGGAGATAAGGTAAAAGTTGTGGTTATGCCAAAGGGTGGTGGAGCTGAAAACATGAGTGCTTTAAGGATGTTCCCCCCATCGGCAGGGTTAGAGGGAGCAATGGATTTTGTAGTTGAGACTGTTAGAAAGGCAGGACCTAACCCTTGTCCCCCCACTATAGTAGGGGTAGGAATAGGTGGAAACTTTGAGCGTGTAGCCTTTTTGGCAAAAAGGGCTCTTCTTAGGCCTATTGGTTCAAAAAATACAGATGAAAGATTGGCTCATATAGAAGAGGAGTTACTTGAAAGAATAAATAAACTGGGAATTGGTCCAATGGGGCTTGGAGGTAGGATAACCTCTCTTGCTGTTCATGTGGAGCTAGAACCCTGTCACATAGCTTCCTTCCCTGTAGCGGTGAACATAGAATGTAATGCCCACAGGCACAAGAGTATAGAACTATGATTGTTTAATAAATATTTACCAGTTTTTAAGATAAAAACGTTGTGAATAAAGAAGATTATTACAAAATATACCCGCCTGTCTTGCCCTTGCTTGAAAGGTTTCCTGATTTAATTGATTTGGTGAAGCCTATTGAAGCGATCCTTGAAGAAAATGGTATTGAAGTGGGACCAATAGATTTTCCCTCTATTATGGGGCTGTGTGTCAAAAAGGGAACAAGGTCGTTTATTGGTTACAAAGAAGGTGTAGCTTCTCACATTAAAGAGGAGATATTGTTGCATGAGCTTACCCATTTGGTATTACATAAAGAAAACACGCTCTGCCTTATAGGTGATATAGTTAGCAAACTGGAAGTTGAGGCTTGGAAGGTTACAGCCGTAATATTGATTCCAAAGAAGTATAAATTTGAAAGCACTAAGGATGAAGATTTTTATATAGAAAATTATTTAACTTCTGAAGAAGGTGCAGCAAGATCCCCAATGCTTATAAATATTAGAAATTCTATGAGTTTATAAAAGCAAATATCCCCAATAGTACCGCAAGCATCTTGCTCGTGGAGTGTTCTTCTCCTACTAAGCTTCTTGCTATAATCATATTAAATCTGTTTTTATATCTAATAATTTGATTATAAAAAAAGGAGTATGAGATTTGGATAACATAAGGAACTTTTCAATTATAGCTCATGTAGATCACGGCAAATCTACTCTTGCGGATAAGATACTAATCAAATCAAAAATAGTTAGCGAAAGAAAGCTCGTGCCACAGATGCTTGACAATATGGATATTGAGAGGGAAAGAGGCATAACAATAAAAGCAAGGGCTGTCAGACTTGATATCAACTGGAATGGTAAGGACTATATCTTAAACCTTATAGATACGCCGGGACACGTTGACTTTTCTTATGAAGTTTCTAGATCGCTTGCTGCTTGTGAGGGTGCAATTTTACTCGTTGATGCTACTCAAGGAATAGAAGCTCAAACGCTAGCACATGGACTTCTCGCTATAGATCAGAATCTCATTTTAATACCAGTAATAAACAAAGTAGATCTTCCTACTGCCGATGTCGAGCGAACGAAAAAGGAGATAATAGATGTTTTTGGTTTTAGTGAGGAAGAGATCATACTAGCAAGCGCAAAAGAGGGCAAAGGGATAGACGAGATAATCTCTGCTGTTATTGAGAGAATTCCTGCACCTAAAGGAGATATAGGCGAACCTTTATCTGCTCTGATCTTTGATTCCCATTATGATTCTTATAGAGGCGTTGTTGTATATGTAAGAATTTTTGAAGGTGAAGTAAGAAGTGGAATGAACATAAAGCTTCATTCGACCGGTAGAACTTTTGAGGTTCAAGAAGTTGGGTTTTTCAGAATAGAACCTGAGAAGGCTAACTTCTTAAGGGCAGGGGAAGTGGGATACATTGCTGCAAATATAAAAAATATAGAAGATGCACGAGTGGGAGATACTATTGAAGAAGAAAAAAGACCTGCCAAGAAAATCTTAAAGGGGTTTAAGCCTCCTCTTTCAATGGTTTTCTGTGGGCTTTATCCCATAAACACTGATGAGTATAACATTTTAAAAGACGCTATTATGAAGTTAAAATTAAACGATGCATCACTTGTTTTCGAACCAGAAACCTCTGCTGCTCTTGGATTTGGTTTTAGATGTGGCTTTTTAGGAATGCTTCATATGGAAGTTACTATTGAGAGACTTAAAAGGGAATTTGGCATTGATCTCATTATTACTCCCCCCTCGGTTGTTTTTGAAGCTGTGAAGTCAAACAAAGAGATAGTGAAGATACATAATCCTTTGAAGATGCCAGATCCTGGCACGATAATATCTTTGAGAGAGCCCTATGTTAAGGTATCCATTTTTTCACCCTCAGAGTATATAGGTGCAATTATGGAACTTTGTTCTAATAAGAGAGGAAACTATATAGACATGGAATACCTTGATACAAAAAGGGTAATAATAAGATTTGAGATGCCGCTATCAGAAATAATTTTGGATTTTTTCTCTTTATTGAAAACCAAAACAAAAGGGTATGCTTCTCTTGATTATGACTTTATTGGCTATAGAGAATCGGATCTTGTTAGATTGGATATTTTGGTAAATAAAGAAAAGGTAGATGCGCTTTCTTCAATTGTTCACCGAAGCAAGGCACAGGAAATTGGGTCAAAGATCGTCTCCTCTCTTAAGAGGTTAATACCTAGACATATGTTTGAGATACCTATTCAAGCTGCGGTGGGTTCAAAAATTTTGGCAAGAGAAAACATTGCTGCAATGAAAAAGAATGTTTTACAAAAGTGTTATGGAGGAGATATTACTCGTAAGAGAAAATTATTAGAGAAACAAAAAGAGGGAAAGAAG
>NZ_JBRCUV010000033.1:0-7679 GCF_053498235.1 Thermodesulfobium sp. | reverse complement strand
AAAATAAAGAGATAATATTTGTGTCGTTTAAATGATCTTTTAAAATGAATGCGATTATAGAAGCTAAAAATATATTAATTAACGCCAAGGTGTATTGATTAAGATGTTCTAGGGTGAATTTTTTACTTTTAAAATTTACGGTTTCCTCATTTAGGTCTAACATGTAGATATCAATATTTTTAGTTTTTGTTATGAGCTTTTCTGGTATACTCCTGGAGAACAAGTTAAATTTTTTGGGTTTTCCGATAACAATCTTAGTGACATTGTGATCCTTTGCATAATCAATTATCTCCCTGGCAGGATCGTCACCTTTAAGCCATACTATTTCTCCTCCTAAATTTCTAGCTAAATCTAGTGCACCATTCAACCACTTTATTTCATCCTCAGTGAAAGTCTCGTTTTTTTGTGTTTCAACATGCACTGCTATCCAATGAGCGCCTATTTCACTTGCAAATCTATATGCTGCTCTTATTAATTGTTTTGCATATGGACTTGCAAAAACTCCTACTAATACTTTGTTTTTTATAGACCAGGGACCTGCTATAGCATGTTGCATCATATATAAGCGCATTTTTTCGTCAACGCTATCTGCTGCCAATCTTAAAGCAATCTGTCTTAATGCTAATAGATTACCAACTTTGAAATATCTATTAGCTGCACTTTTAACAATATCATCAAGATATATTTTTCCTTCTTGTAGTCGCTTTAAAAGTTCTTCTGGTGTAATATCTACAAGTTTTATTTCTGATGCTTCCTTAAAAAATTTGTCAGGGATAGTTTCTTGTACCTGAATTTTCGAAATTTGTAAAATAATGTCCTTGAAACTTTCAATATGTTGGACATTTACGGCAGTATAAACGTCTATCCCATAGTTAAGTAGATTTTCAATATCTTGATATCTTTTTGAATTTGAAAAACTAGGTGGATTGGTATGAGCAAGTTCATCAATAATTACTATTTGTGGTCTTCTTTTAATTATCTTTTCAAGATCAACTTCTTTTAACTTTAAACCCTTATATTCGACCATTAAGGGAGGTATTATTTCAAGACCTTCGAGAAGCTGTTCTGTTTCTGGACGATTATGTGTTTCAACAAAACCTACAACAATATCAAGACCTTCTTTTTTTCTCTGATGTGCATCGCTTAGCATAGTATATGTTTTCCCTACTCCTGGAGCATAACCTAAATAGATTGTAAGCTGGCCTTTTTTAGCTTTTTCTTCGCTCTTTACTAATTCGAGCATTTCTTCAGGAGAAGGTCTTTTTAACTCATTATCTGACATATTGTTTTTCTAACTCTATAAGAGTTAAGTTTAATTTTAATACATTTACTCTTTTTGCTCCAAGAATTCCTAAATCTCTTGGTTCGGTATTATGTTCAACCAATTCTTTTAAAATTCCTGTTGGGATGTTTGTAACTTTTGAGATTCTCGGAATTTGAACCATAGCTGCTTCGGGTGTGATATCTGGATCTAATCCACTTCCAGAGCCCATAACGAGATCAGATGGAATTGGCAATCTTAATCCGTTTTCCTTAAAAAATTCTATTCTGTTTCGTATTTCTGAAATGAGTTTAGGATTAGTTGGTCCTAAGTTTGAACCGCCGCTAAATAGCGGATTGTAGGGAAAATCAGGTGTTGGCGAAGGCCTTGACCAAAAAAGATCTCCTCTTTCAAAGGGTTGACCTATTAATGCAGACCCTATTGCAACTTTGTTTTGATATATAATACTTCCATTGACTTGCCATGGGAAGAGTATCTGTCCTATAGTTGTAATCGTTAGAGGATAAATAATTCCTGTAATGAAAGTTAAAATTGTAAAAATCTTTATGCAACTTTTGAAATTTTTCATCTTTACCTCACATTATACAAATAAACTTAAAAATAAATATATTAACTTTATACCAATAAAAGGTGCAATCAACCCTCCGCCACCGTAAATCAAAAGATTGTATATAAGCAACTTTTCAGCAGGCATCGGTTTATACCAAACACCTTTCAAGGCAAGTGGTGTAAGTATAGGTATTACAATGGCATTGAAAATTACTGCAGATAATATTGCTAAGAAAGGATTAGCAAGATGTAATATATTCAAAACCCTTAGTTGTGGATAGATGGCAATAACTGCGGCAGGTATTATTACAAAATATTTGGCTATATCGTTTGATATGCTAAACGTTGTTAATGCACCGCGAGTCATAAGAAGCTGTTTGCCAATGTCTACAATGTCTAGAAGTTTTGTCGGGTTAGAATCTAAATCTATTATATTTGCTGCCTCTCTCGCAGCTTGTGTGCCCGTGTTCATTGCCACTGCGACATCTGCCTGAGCAAGAGCTGGAGCATCATTTGTGCCATCCCCTGTCATAGCGACCATCAGACCTTGTTGCTGATATTCTCTTACTAGTCTTAATTTGTCTTCTGGTTTTGCCTGTGCAAGGAAATCATCGACTCCAGCTTCTGCTGCTATAGTAGCTGCAGTAAGTGGATTATCTCCTGTGATCATTACAGTTTTTATACCCATTTTCCTAAGTTGTTCAAATCGTTCTTTTATGCCAGTTTTTAATATATCTTTTAGATTAATAACTCCTACAATAGCATTGTCGTAAGTAACTACTAAGGGTGTACCGCCTAATTTAGAAATATCCATTACAACTTTTTGCATATCATCCGGAATAATGCCATTGTTTTGAATTATATATTCACAAATTGCATCAGCTGAACCTTTTCGGTATTTGTGGCCATTTGTATTAACTCCGCTCATCCTTGTTTTAGCACTAAATGGTATTGTTTCAATATCTTTAGGTAGTTGGTGCATTCTCAAATTGTATCTTTCTTTTGCTAATACTACGATACTTCTGCCTTCAGGGGTTTCATCAGTTAATGATGATATTAAAGCTGCCTGGGCACACTCCTCAACTGTATGGTTTCCAACTGGAATAAATTCAGTTGCTTGTCTATTGCCAAGGGTAATAGTGCCTGTTTTATCCAAAAGCAAAACATTTACGTCTCCTGCTGCCTCTACAGCTCGTCCAGAAAGTGCAACTACATTTTTTCTAAAAAGTCTATCCATTCCTGCAATGCCTATTGCCGGAAGGAGTGCGGCAATAGTAGTAGGAGCAAGACAAACAAATAGGGCTATAAGCACTACAAATGAAACAGGAGAGCCATGTCCTGAAGAACTTACGCTGTAAATTGATAATGCTCTTAAATTAATTACTACAAATAGAAAAACTATAGTGAGTGATATTAGTAATACTTCGAGAGCGATTTCGTTTGGTGTTTTACGACGTTTTGCGCCTTCTACCATCGATATCATTCTATCTAGAAATGATTCACCAGGATTTGAGGTTATTTTTATTATGACGCTATTTGAAATAATTTGAGTACCTCCAGTTACAGCGCTTCTATCTCCTCCGGCTTCTCTTACCACTGGAGCAGATTCACCAGTTACCGCTGACTCATTTACCAGTGCAGCACCAACAACAATTTCTCCATCTCCAGGTATTAGATCTCCATCTTCAACAAGAACAAAGTCTCCTTTTTTAAGTTGTGTTGATAATATAACTTTGAATTTACTATCAAAAGATGGGGTATCCAATTTTTTTGCCATTATCTCAGTTTTTGACCTTTTCATCGATTCGGCTCTTGCTTTTCCACGGCTTTCAGAAAACGCTTCAGCAAAATTTGAAAATATTACTGTAAACCATAGCCAAGCTGAAACCCAACCTGTAAACCATAAGGGGGTATTGCTACCGCTTATAATTTCGTGAAGGAACTCTAATGTAGTAAGTATGCTACCAATTTCAACCGAAAGCATAACAGGATTGGATATTAAATCTTTTGGATTCAATTTTTTTAAGGAACTAATCAGGGCTGATTTAAATATTTCAGAACTATATAGATCTGCTTTTTTTGCACTCATTTAAAAACCTCTTTGCATAAGTATATTTTCGAGAAATGGGCCTAATGCCAGAGCTGAGAAGAACGTTAGCGCTCCGATGATAATAACGACCAACATTAGCCATATCATAAAAGGTATACGATCTGTGGGCAAAGTTCCAACGCTAGGTGGTGTATATTTCTTCCCTGCAAGAGAGCCTGCCATATATAGTACAGCTACCGCAGGCACGAAACGGCCAATTAACATAGCAACCGATGTTGTAAGATTATAAAATAAAGTATTCGAATTCAAACCAGCCATCGCACTTCCGTTATTGTTTGCAGTGGAAGCATAGGCATACAGTATTTCTGATAGTCCATGTGGACCGGGATTTAATATAGAGCTAAGACCTGCTTTTGTGATTAGTGCTAGAGTTGTAAATATTAGTACAAGAAGCCCAGAAGTTAGAACTATGATTATAGACATCCACATTTCTTTTACCTCGATTTTTTTGCCTAAAAATTCTGGGGTACGTCCGATCATCAAACCCGCAACAAAAACGGCAATTATCATAAAAGCAAGCATTGTATATAATCCAGATCCCACACCACCAAAGATTGTTTCGCCTGACAATATTAGGATCATAGGAATCAACGAGCCAATTGGCAAAAGAGAATCATGCATTGCATTAACAGCACCGCAAGAAGTTGCAGTGGTTATTGAAGAAAAAAGTGTGGTACCACCAACGCCAAAGCGTACTTCCTGACCTTCTATGTAATGGCCTGATACTCCAAGGCTGTTAATTAAAGGGTTATAAGAGGTATTTGCCCAATATTGAATTCCCATAAATGTTATGAGCAAGAAAAGCATAGTGATATATATAGCCCACCCCTGTTTAGTGTTTTTTTGCATTCTGCCAAATGTGTATGTAAGCGAAGCGGGAATGATGATTATCATAAAAGCCTCGAAAAAGTTGGTCAAAGGATTAGGATTTTCGAATGGATGTGCAGAATTTGCGTTGAAAAAGCCTCCTCCATTTGTACCAATTAATTTTATCGCTTCCTGTGATGCTACAGGACCCATTGGAATTATTTGCTTATCAATAACTTTATTATTTACTGTGATTGGAGAGACGAGACTTATTGATTTATAGCTTTCGAAATTTTGGATTACTCCTTGGCTCATCAAGAAAATAGCTGAAATTACGGATAGTGGTAAAAGAATGTATAAAATAGATCTTGTTATGTCAACCCAAAAATTTCCGATGCTATACGAGAGTTTGTTAGAAAATCCTCTAATTAAAGCAACAAGTATAGCAATTCCTGTAGCAGCGGAGAGAAAGTTTTGGACAGTAAAACCTAACATCTGAGTTAAGTAACTTGCTGATGATTCTCCCGCATAAGATTGCCAATTTGTATTTGTGATAAAACTGATAGCTGTGTTTAGAGCGAGATCTAATGAAAAGGCTTTAAAGCGTTCTGGATTTAATGGCAGCAGTTGTTGTGATATAAGTATTAGAAAGAGAAATATGAATCCTAACAAGTTAAAAAGTAACATGGATACAGCATATTCTTTCCAATTCATTTCGTGTTCAGGATCGACATTGCTCAATTTATAAATTAATTTTTCAATTGGCGAGATTGCCACAGAAATAAAAGTCTTTCTACCTTCAAAAATATTTGACATATATAAACCAAGTGGTTTTATACAAATTGTCAATAATAGAAAGAAGATAAAAAATTGAAGAATGTCTACAAATAAATTCATAAATGCCTCCTGAAACTGTATAAATTTTAATACATTTAAATTTATTATAAATTATAGACAATTTTATAATTTTTAGATTGATAAGTGATTTTTGTTGTATATAAAATAAGAGAGTACTATTCTGTTTCTTTATAGAATATCAATTTTTCTGTTTGATAATAAGCTGTTTGATCGTGGTTCACCACTATCAGGCTAAATTCATGCGCACCATTTGAAAGGTCTTTTATGCTGACATTTGAATTGAATCCAGAAAATTTGAATTGTGGAATTTTGAAAAGTTTCACGACGTCATTTCTTGGAAAGCCATAAGTTAAAGGATAAAGTTTGCCATCGATATCAGCAAACAAAAAAGATGCAGTTGTTTTGCCAAAAGGGTCAAGTGCCCAACCATATAAATTTATATTATCATATTTTTTTACTATCAGTTGGAACTGTTTGTTTTCGAAAGGAAAGGGATACTTATAAAAATATGTGAGCACAAGAAGTGGGGGAGCGTTATATTTTTTTAGCTGTTTAATATTTTCTGCAAGATAAAATTCTTGTTTTGTTCTATCATAAACATTTTGTACAGGAATAAACCAACCATTTTCTTTGGCGAGTTTTATATTTTCAAATGCCTTGTCCTGATATGGATATGACATAAAGTTATTCAACATATATTGTTTGTCGGATAGCTCTGAGTATGCTGTTTGAATCCAACCTACATATAAAACAATAGAAAGTAGAAGGCCCAAAAGAGCTATTAAGCTTCTAATCTTTTTACCTTTAGCGTTTAAGAAAAGTGATATATATGATATTGAAAATAAGAAAAGAGAATACATTGTATATCTGGAAAACATTGCGCTATCAAATCCCAAAAATATTCTATTCAGACCCACTACTAAAGACGTCAAGAATATAAAGCTAATGAGTAATATCAATGCATGATTATCTTTATTTAATTTTCTGCGTAAAAGCCAGAGATAATTTAGTATTAGGAGTATTGCTAAGATAAATATTAAGGCATAGCTTTTGGCAGCAGATGATATAAAGATCATCATATAGCCTAAAAGTGTTGTGGGATTTTTTAAGCAAAAAATTAAAGTGTCCTTTATTGGGGGTGAGATGTAGTGCAGAAGGGGAAAATAAATATAAAAAATAATTAGAGATGCAATCAAAAATGTTGAAAATCTTTTATATTGCCTTGTTAGTAATAAATATAAAAGTACAATAGGTGATACAAATAGACCGCCACCACCAGTAAAGACGGCTAAAACAAAAAAAACAATTCCTAATATAAAACCATAGCCTTCACAAGTAAAGGTTACAATTGAGATAATGGAAAATAGAAGTTCATAATATTGTTGAATAGATGCCATCGGAAAATCTGCCATCAATTCCCACTGAGAAAAGCACAGCATCGTTATGGCTATTGGTGTGAGTTCAGTGAGTTTAAAACCATATTTCTTTTTGAAAAATATAATTAAGAAAAGTATTATGAGAATAAGCCCTAAATTTCCTACAATTGATAAAATACAAAAGTTTATCTTGCCAAGAATATTGAAAAAAAATAGCGTAATAACCCTATCAAATACAATTCTGTGTTCGTGAAACTGGGAAAAGAGAAGGTATAGTCTATATCCGAAGTCGCTATGAGTATAAAATTTATTTATGAAGTCCAATATGGCATCGTAATCATCTGAATAAGGCATATTAACAGAAAATTTTAATGAGGTGTAAAAATAAAAGACAATTGCGCTTAATAATAAAGTTATAGAAATAAAGAAGTATATTTTCCCTAATTTCGTTAGTGTCAACTTAAATAATTTTTTTAAATTATCTGGCCGCATGCATTCCCTTTAGAGTTATTTTCAGCTATTTTATCATATTAAAAAATATATTCTAAAAAATCACTTTCCCTGAGCAAGATGCTCAGGATACTATTAGAGTTTTTTTACTTATCAAAAAGTTTGATAATATATTATTATTAAATTTACTAGATCAAACTTTTTCTTGGTGGAGGGATCATATTAAAGATTTAGAATTAGAAAATAA
>NZ_JBRCUV010000032.1:0-50960 GCF_053498235.1 Thermodesulfobium sp. | reverse complement strand
AAATATTCTTTTACAAACTTTACTACTTCCCTTTCGGTCTTACAGTTTCTTAAAAATTCTTTATATAAATCTGCAAACCTAAATATTTCTTCCTTACTTGACACAAACCATGCATTCCTTTTCTTTCTAAATAAAACGTCTTTTAAATCTGACATATAGACCTCCAGATATTCTAATTTTTGATTTTACAAAGCAGTGCACAATCATTTCTTAATAATAAAGTTTTTTCCCTCATATACCTTTTGGCTAATTTTACCCTCCTCAGACAGTTTATTTAATATTCTAGATATATCTTCATCGTTTGCACCAAACACGTCCATCAGCTCTTCTTTAGAACAAGGTCTGATGCTTACCATTTTAGCAATAGAAAGTTCTAAAAATTCATGAAAATCCATATTCTTATCTGCAAAGGGTTTTATCAACTCAGCATTTAAATCCTTTAACTCAGAGTAAACGTGCATTAATTCAAAGTTCGTTAATTTTCTAGCCATTTCCTCAGCAGGCGGCCTGTCTATTGTGCCAATTTGAAATCTGTGAGGGTTTATAAACTTAACTGCCCTTTTCAGGTCGCTAATATCCTTCTCGCTATCGTTAAGGTCCTTTACAAACAAGACTTCAAGCCACACTTCCCCTTTAAACTTGTCTCTAAATTCCTTTATTCCATTTATGATTTCATCAATCTTTAGACTGCCATGAGGTCTATTAATCTTCCTAAAAGCCTCTTGATTTGCAGCATCAAGACTTGGTATTACCACATCAGCATCCATCAAATCTTGTTGCACATCATTTAAATTTAAAAGACTTCCATTGGTAAGAACGGCAATCTTAGCAAGGTTAAAGCTCTTAACATATCTAATAAGCCTACCAATATCCTTATTTAAAGTAGGCTCTCCGCTACCAGAAAAGGTTATAAAATTAAATTTCCCCATTTTCTTATAATTTTCTCTAAAGTCTCTTTCAATCTCAACTGGATCGTAAAAGGATCTTCTATCATTTATAAGATTCGTTGTCCTTCCCACTTCACAATAGACACAATTAAAATTACAAACTTTGTGAGGAATTATATTTATCCCGAGGCTCAATCCTAGTCTTCTTGAGGGCACAGGCCCAAATAAAAATTGCATAAGAACCTCCTGCTTTTTTAATATATATCTAGTATAGTATAGACCAAATTACTTTTAAAATATAAAAAGGAAACACTAAACTTTACAAGCTTAAATTTTCCCTAAGAAACAGCCTTATTTTTACTGAAAACAAAATTTGATATAATAGTAAAAGCAAATTAGGAGGGCAAATGGACGAGAAAATCATTAAAATAGCTATAGTTGATGGACAAGGCGGAGGAATAGGACAACAAATAGTACTAAAAATTAGAGAAATTCTATCAGAAATTATCGAAAGAATAGAAATAATTGCACTTGGAACAAATGCGTTTGCCACAGTTAACATGCTTAAAGCAAAAGCAAACAAGGGCGCATCAGGTGAAAATGCCATAGAAAAAAACGTTTTGGAAGCAGATTATATTCTTGGTTCAATTAGCATTTTAGTTGCAGATTCTATGATGGGAGAATTTACACCAAAAATGTCAGAAGCTATTGCAAAATCAAAAGCCATAAAGATCCTTCTACCAATTAATCAATCAAATATTGATATTGCCCTCACTCAGCAAGAACCCCTCCCCCATCAGGTTGAAGACGCAGTGATGCGTTTAAAAAATTACATTGAAAGGATGAATTGAAATGTGTGAAGCGAGCGCTTTTTATAAAAACCAGGAAAACACAGAAACCCTTATTTTAAGAGATGTTGCTCTCTTAAAACCAGAAGAGAACAATTTATGGTTTTTAGTAAATATTTTCGGCGAACAAAAGGAAATACACGCCAAATTGGTTGAAATCAACCTTTTACAACATAAAATAATCTTCCAGAAAATTTAGACATCTGATAAAGAATTTTTAAAAAATTTAGGCAGAGCAAAGGAAGCTTTGTGAATTTCGGGCGTGTAATATCTTAAACCCTCAATACAGGCTTTGTCAGAAAGTTCCATTAAAGGATCTATTGAAATAGAAGCAAAACCAAAGCTCCACATGCCTGAAGGATAAGTTGGAATAAATGCTAGGTAGTTTTTAAAAATCGGAAATATCTCTTTAATCTTTTTACTAATTTCCTTTATAAAATCCAGATGGCACCATGGAGACTCCAGTTGAAACACTAAGATACCATCACTATTAAGAATTCGTTTTACATCTTTAAAAAAATCAGTTTCAAACAGTCCAACTGCAGGTCCTATTGGGTCGGTAGAATCAACAATAACTAGATCAAACTTTTCAGAAGTTTGCCTAACAAAATTTATACCATCGCAGATGCAAAGTTCAAATCTCGGATCACTGAAACTGCTTGATAAGGTAGGGAAAAATTTCTTACTCACTTCTACAACCATCTCATCAATCTCAACCTGCTTTACACGCCTAACATTTTTGTGTTTCAAGCATTCCCTTGCAGAACCTCCATCTCCTCCACCGATTATTAAAATCTCCTTTATCTTATCTGACAAACTTAGCGGAACGTGAGTAAGCATCTCGTGATAAACAAACTCATCTCTTTCAGTAAGCATTACTTTCTCGTCTACAAGGAGTATTTTGCCATAGCTTATTGTTTGAAGCACTTCAATCTTTTGATATTTTGAATGCGCACTAAAAAGTATATCTAATACGTCAAAATATATTCCTGATCCTGGAAGGTGCTCCTCTCTAAATTGAAAAATTGGTAAATTATTCTCTTCTAATACCATAAAACCACACACGCAAAGGCACATGCCGCTTTTTCAACTACAATATCAGTAGCGACCGCCTTTTTTTCTAAGAGTTTAAAGCCTCTCATTGCAAAACCTTCTTCCACCATCTCTAAAACTGTTTTTTCAGCCTCTTCTTTACTACCACAGCAACTATATTCCATAATCAAGCCGGGCAACTTTGGATCTTCTGGAATTCCAATGCCAGCTGCAGCAGCAATTCTCTCTCCCTTATTCGTACTTATTTTGCTCGCATAAGCAATAGGAACTAGAGCTCCATATGGTAGAACTAAATTTTTAACCTCAACAGCGGATGGGGGCAAAATACTACTAACTCTTAAAAGATTAGTATTTCCTACACCTGCGCTAAGCAAGGCACCATCAAATGCATTAAGAGCATGTTCAGCATTACAGTTTCCAAAAGAAATAAAGTATTTAGTTGGTATTGGTAACATTAAAAATCCTCCTTAAAATAAATTACCAAAAACAATATTATATCTCAAAATTCTTTTGTCTAAGTATTTCATACAATAGAATACCAGAAGCTACAGATAAATTTAAAGAGTTGAAATTGTTTGGCATGGGAATATACACGCTTTGATCTAAATCGCGCAAAAATACATCAGAAAGGGATTTTGACTCAGAACCAAATACACAACAAATAGGAAGTTGATATTTAAAAACATCATATCTTACCGATCCTCTCTTTTCTACACCAATAACGTTAACTCCCTTTTTTTGCAGCTCTTTTGCAAAATATCTTAAATTAGTAACCCTTACAACTGGTATATTTAACAGAGAGCCTGTAGAAGCCTTGATTGCAGCAGGGGTAATATCAAGAGATCGATGTTTTGGCAAAATTATACCACCTACTATGCCTGAGGCCAAAGAAGTCCTCGCAACTGCACCAATATTACGAACGTCCATAATCCCAGAAAACGCCAAAAGAACCTTTTTGTACTTTATTGCATTAAGAACAGTTTCTTCCTCATCAGAATATTTGAATTTCTTTACAAACATTACAATTCCCTGAGAATTCGGGAAAAGCTTTTCTATCTCTGAAAGGTTCTTGTAAATAACAAGGGATTTCTTGTCCTCGTTTTTTTGTAAAAAATCTTCTATAGCCTTAACCCTCTTATTTTTCGCTATCAATAGCTCGTTAAATTCTACCCCTGCTTCAATAGCGCTAACAACAGGATGAACCCCAAATAAAAATTCTCTTTTCATCTCTTCTTTACTCTTATACCTCTTGGTAGGTCCTCTAATAAGAAGCCACTTTTATTAAAAAATTCTCTTATTTTATCAGCATCTTCATATAACTTCTTCTTTTTAAAAAATTCTCTTAGGCTTAATAACTTAAAAATGTTTTCGTCATTGACCTCTTCAAATAGTTTAAAATTCTCTTTATAAGAGCTTAAAATCTCAAATTCTTTAGACAACTCTTCCCTTGAATAGAACAACACCACTGGATTGTATTGTAAGCCCAATATCTCAATCATAGACAAAATCTCGCTGATATTATCAGAAATAATTCCTTCCAACTCAAATGTAGGGGATTTCTCATATTCTGAAACAACCGAATTAGTATATCTAATCTTTTCAAAAAGACAGGAAAGAGCTAAGGGGGTATTCAGGTCATCACATAAAGCAGCAACAAAATTATTCGGAACCACACCTTTTTTTCTTCTTATAAAACCAAAAGAAGAGCAAACATCAATAACATTCTTAATCTTATCCCAAGCCTCATTTGCAGAGGCTAAATTTTCTGGAGAAAAAACAACAGGACTTCTATAATGGCTGCTTAATATAAAAAGTCTTAAAACCATCGGATCGTATTGTTGATAAATATCCCTTAAAGTTTTAAAATTTCCTAAAGACTTTGACATCTTCTCGCCTGATATGGTAACAAAACCGTTGTGCAACCAATAATTTACAAACTTTTTACCCGTATAACCCTCCGATTGAGCTATCTCGTTCTCATGATGAGGAAATATTAAATCTTGTCCACCAGCGTGAATGTCAAAAGGAGAACCGAAGTGTTTCAATGACATAGCAGAGCATTCTATGTGCCAGCCAGGTCTACCTTTGCCAAATGGACTGTCCCAAAAAGGTTCATTGGGTTTTGATGCTTTCCACAAAACAAAATCTAAGGGGTTTTCTTTATAAGGCGAGGAATCAACCCTATAATTTTCAATCAGATCATCTATTGTTTTGCCAGATAACTTTCCATAATCTTTAAATTTTTTTATTGAAAAAACAATATCATCGCCAGCTTTATAAGCATAACCCTTTTCCATTAAAACAAGAATAATATTAATCATTTCATCAATATATTCGGTAGCCTTGGGATACAGTGTGGCTCTTAAAACGTTTAATTTATCCATGTCCTCAAAGTAGGCATCTATAAATCTACTAGTAAGTTCTTTCCAATCAGCCCCTTCTTCTTTTGCCCTTTTTATTATTTTGTCATCAATATCTGTAAAGTTTTGAATGTGAAAAACTTCATATCCCTGACTTAAAAAGAATCTTTTCCACACATCCCAAACAACATAAGATCTCCCGTGACCCAGATGACAATAGTCATAAACAGTTACTCCACAAACATACATCTTAATTTTTCCATCTTGAATAGGAACAAACTCTTCTTTTCTTTTAGTTAAGGTATTGTAAAGATAAATTTTATTGTCCGACAAATTTAAGACTTTACCTCCAAATCAATAATTTTTTTAAGCTTTAAAATCTCATTTTCCAACTCCAATATCTTTTGATCCTGCTTAATTAAATAATCCTTTAAAGGATCTGGCAACATGTTATGGTCTAATTGGGACAACTTTGTCTTAATGCCATTTCTCACAACTATTCTGCCAGGATTTCCTACTACCGTAGAATTCTCAGGAACAGCCTTTATTACCACGGCTCCAGCTCCAATTCTTACGTTATCTCCAATAGTTATGGGGCCAAGCACTATTGCACCTGCACCTATTACAACATTATTACCAATTGTAGGGTGTCTTTTTCCTTTTTCCTTACCTGTCCCTCCTAAAGTTACATATTGATACAAGGTTACATCATCGCCTATTTCGGTAGTTTCGCCTATTACCACACCCATACCGTGATCAATAAAAAATCTCCTACCTATAACAGCACCTGGATGTATTTCAATACCTGTAAGGGTTCGCGATATCTGAGAAATTAAGCGGGGAATGAATGGAATTCGTTTCTTCCATAAAAAATGTGAAAACCTGTGAAGCCATATAGCATGAAGACCTGGATAGCAAAATAATACTTCAAAAATATTCTTTGCAGCTGGATCTCTTTCAAATACTGTATTTATATCTTCTCTTAAAGTCTCAAACAATTTCTTTAAATATCATTTCTTTATTATTTAAGTAAATCAATTCTTACCGGAGCAAGACCCGAACTAATCATACCAAGTCTTTCAGCTGCACCTTCTGATAGATCTATCACCCTATTTCTATCCCCCATCCTATCTGTTATAGTAACTATTACACTTTTGCCGTTGTTTTCATTAGTTACAAGTACAACAGATCCAAGTGGGAGCCACCTATGAGCAGCAGTTAAATTTGAAGGATCGAATATTTCACCATTAGACATATATCTGCCTGCAAGATTACTGCCATACCATGACGCTATACCCTCTTGAATAAATTCTTTGGAATAATATTTGTGGTCAAACATGATCCCTTTGTTATCTTCTGGGTTATACCCTAACGATTTTTGAAGATTTGAAAGCCACATATTTGTGATATCACTATCGGATAAACCTTGTAAAAAAGCCTGGCTTCTATTTATTTTAAACAGCAAATCATCTCCACTATAGCAACAAAAGTATTTGCCCTCAGTTACAAACCTAATATTAGATGGGTCATAATTCGCATCTTTTGATCCAAAATATTGATTTATAGCGTTAGAAACTTCATCTGCTTCCTTTTTAATTCTATTAAAACTCTCTTCATCGAACGAACTTAACGTCAGAAATTCATGATTGTTTACAAAAATCTGAACTTTTTCGGGAAAAACTAGATTTTCCCTTACAATCCCAATAGTTTTCGATTCCGAAGCTTCGCAGTTGTTACAGCAAACTAAAAAGAAAAGATTAAAAAATATCAACATTAAAATCAGATATAATACCTTTAATCTCATGAAACCGCCTCCTCTAGCTAAATTTTCGCCCTCTTTCGAATTTTTGATTTTGAAATACTAATTTACTTCCTTTATATTACCGCTAGCATTAACGTCGCTTGATATGCTTTCCTTAGCTTTGGACTCACCGTTACTTTCTTCATCTTCAAATTTGCCGTTTAAGTAGTCCAAAAGACTATCTCCTTGTAACGTTTCATTTTCGATGAGCTTCATAGCAATTTTATTTAAAGTGTCATAGACATTTAATAATATACTTTTTGCATTTTCATAACAACTTTCAACAATTCTTTGAACTTCAAGATCAATTTCATTAGCCATATTTTCACTATAATTTTTAGTTTCAAAAAGGTCTCTGCCCATAAAAACATTCTCGCTTCTTCTACCCCAAGTTCTTGGCCCAAGGTGTTCGCTCATACCATATTCCATAACCATCTTCCTAGCTAGTTCTGTAGCCCTTTGAAGATCGTTTTGAGCGCCCGTTGTCACTTCCTTAAAAACTATATCCTCTGCAGCCCTTCCTCCCAAAAGGACGCATATGTTATTCATCAACTCGGTTTTACTGACAAGATATCTATCTTCTCCAGGAAGCTGTAGTGTATAGCCTAAAGCCATACCTCTAGGTATAATAGAAATTTTATGAATTGGATCCGTACCCGGCAAATTGTGCGCTACTAGCGCGTGTCCTGCTTCATGAAATGCTATTATTTTCTTATCCTTTTCAGAAATAACTCTGCTCCTTTTCTCTATACCAGCCACAATTCGATCAATAGCATCCTCAAATTCAGCCATCGATATAGTTTTCTTGCCCTTTCGGGCGGCAAGCAAAGCAGCCTCGTTCACTAAATTAGCAAGATCTGCTCCTGCAAAACCAGGCGTTCTCTTTGCGATCACATCTACCTTAACTTCTTCCTCTATTGGCTTTCCTGCTAGGTGAACTTCTAATATTTGCTTTCTGCCTAAAAGATCTGGTCTATCAACTGTAACGTGCCTATCGAATCTTCCTGGTCTCAAAAGCGCAGGATCTAAGACATCAGGTCTATTTGTAGCAGCCATTACTATAATTGTTTCATCTACCTCAAAACCATCCATCTCTACGAGTAATTGGTTTAGAGTTTGTTCTCTTTCATCATGACCTCCACCAAGTCCAGTACCTCTCTGCCTTCCTACAGCATCAATTTCATCAATAAATATAATACAAGGCGATTGATTTTTTGCCTGTTCAAATAGGTCCCTAACACGCGATGCTCCAACACCTACGAACATCTCTACAAAATCTGAACCCGATATGCTAAAAAAGGGGACTTTTGCTTCTCCTGCTACTGCCCTAGCAAGCAAAGTCTTGCCACATCCTGGAGGACCAACCAATAAAACGCCTCTAGGAATTTTTGCTCCCATTGCTCTGAAAGGCGCTGGATTTTTTAGAAAATCAATTATTTCTTCAAGTTCTTGTTTTGCCTCATCTGCTCCTGCAACGTCTTTAAAAGTCGTTTTGGTCTTTTCTTGATGGAAAAGTTTTGCCCTTGATTTTCCAAAGGACATAGCCTGACTTGCTCCACCCTGAGCCTGTTTCAACATGAAAAGCCAAAAACCAATCAATATCAAAATAGGAAATAGTTGTGTAAGTATTGATACCCACCATCCACTATCACTAGGCGGCTCAACCCTAATATCTACCTTTTTTTCCGTTAAAGTTTTGATTAGCGAAGGATCGTTCTGTGGGTAATATACTGTAAACGAAGTCCCATCTTTTAGTTTACCGTTAATCACATTTTGAGAAGAGGAAATATTTACTCTTCTAACCTCTTCCTGCTTAACTTTATCCATAAACTCTGTGTAAGAAAGTTCTTGATTGCTAACTTTCTTTCCACTACTTAAAACCACTGTTAATACTACTACAATTAATAAAATTATAAGATAAAAAGTTACACTCTTAGTTATTTTCAAAAACTCATATCCCCTTTTTTAAGAAATGTTAGTTAAATATTGTATCTTTTTTTATACACACGTGTCAAACAAAAGAAACCATATACAAATCTTTCAAATTACGATATTTTTCAGCATAGTCTAATCCATAACCAACAACAAAATAATCAGGAATTTTTAGTCCGAAATAATCTACAGCAGGTCTTGTAGTATTATTGTCTTTTATCTTATAGAACAACACAACCGACTTAACGCTTAGAGGATTTTTTTGCTTAAAAAAATCAATAAGATACTGTAAGGTAAGCCCTGAATCTAAAATATCTTCTACGATCAAAACGTGATAATCAGTTAGTTCCCTTTTAATGTCCTTAATCAACTTAATTTTCCCAGAACTACTTGTTTTATTCCCATAACTTGATACCTCTACAAAATCTATTTCCAATGGCAAAGATATTGATCTTGCAAGATCAACAAGGAAAAAGGCGGCACCTTTTAATACCCCAACTAATAAAATTTTTTTCCCATAATAATCAGCATCGATCTTTCTCGCCAATGAATCTATAGTTCTTGCAATCTCTTCTCTGCTGACTAAAATTTTAAGCTCGTGTTCTTTCACAATATTCCTCCAACTTTTGAAAAGATAACCACTAAAATTAGGGCAAAGATATAATTAATTGTTTTAATTCTAGTCAACCCTAGCAAGTTAAAGCCAATGCCAATTAACATAATTCCACCAGTCGCGTAAAAATTACTTGCAATGTAAGCATTGTCAAATACCGGAGAAAGCACTCTTGCAAAAAGAGTCAATGAACCTTGATATAGTAGGATTGTTATAAAAGAAAAGAAAACTCCAATTCCCAAAGAAGATGCCAGAAATAAACTAGATACGCCATCAAGAGCTGATTTTAGCAAGAGGATAGAATAATCACCCTTTAATCCGTCTTGGAAAGACCCTAAAATACTCATAGGGCCAACACAAAATAACAAGCTAGCACTCATAAATGCATTTACTATATCTCCCTTCTGAACTCTTTTATTTACGTAATCTCCTAATTTCTCAACAATCCCATCAAGTGAGATAAGTTCTCCTATCAATCCACCCAAAATCAACGAAAGTAGAACCCAAAAAATACTTTTAACCTCCAAAGACAGCTTTAAACCAATCAAAAGGGTTACTAAGCTAATAGCGTTAATTACTATTTTTCTATACCTTTCTGTTAAACGAGATCCCATAAATAAGCCTATACTACTACCGACAATCACAGAAAGGGCATTAATCAATGTTCCTGTCATTTTACCTCCAGAAATAGTTTAAATTTTTCTAAAAATTTATCAAAATTAATTTTAATATCAAAAGCTTTAAAAAAGGCTTCATCAAAATATTCATTTGGAGCCCATTTAAGAATATTTTTATAAAAAATCATTGGAACAAACTTATAATAAAATTTCTCACCTTTGTTAAAAAATTTATGAAGATAAACCTTCTTTCCGTTTAAAACAAGATAATCTGAATTTCTAAAAAACCTTAACTCTAAAAAAATTCCCTTATCTAGGGGATTATAAACCTTTATTCCTAGATTTTCAGGTATATTGCTTAAATTGTAGCCTTTTACAAAAGAAGAATCATAGAGTACAAAAATATTTTTGTTTTTATATACTCCAAAATTTTTAAACGAAGGCAAAGAAACTTTTTCTTCTCCCTCTAAATATTTACATATTGAATCAACTTCGTTGAAATTATAAGCTATATCCAAAGAAAATAAGAACTTTATAATTACTCTTCTAATTAAAGCGATATCAAATTTCAATAATTTTTTAATAAAGACGATTTTTGCCCAGGGCATAGAGAAAACAACATCTTTGTAAATCTCATCAGTAACTTTCTCAAGATAACAATCCTCATCCTCTACCAATCTTATAAAAGAATCAAAGTGCGTTAAAGAATTTTGCCAAACACTCTCTATCTTAGGAGTTATTTCTTTTCTGATAAACACCCTCTTATAATTAATATCCTCATTATAAACGTCAGATATGTATTCCAACCTTAAAAATTCACACAAAGATCTTATCTTATCTCTTTTCAAATGGATTAAAGGACTAATAATATTTATACCTTTAAATCGTCTTATTTCCTTTGGGGACAACATGCCCTTGATTCCCGTTCCACGACAAATATTCCAAAGAAAGGTTTCAAACCTATCATTTAAATTGTGTCCGGTAAACAAAGTATTTGAAGTTAACTTATTAATAACGTTATAAAAAAAGATAAACCTTCTTTTCCTGGCTTCTTCCTCGCTCAACCTTTCAGGATCTGTAGATGAACCAAAAATTACTCTAAATTTATATCTCTCAGCATAAGTAGTTATTAGGTTTCTTTCATAAATTAGGTCCTTTTTTCTCCAACCGTGATCAAAATGAAGTAATGTAAATTTATTTTTGAAGTCAGTCTTTGAAAGCACAAAGGCAAGAAAAACAGAGTCAGCTCCGCCAGAAATAGCTATGCAGGGATTTAAAATAACAAGGTTAGGGTTGTTTAAAATGCTATTTATATGTCTAATGATGTTGGTTATTTCAGCTTCTATGCACATAAAAAAATGGTAGCGGCGAGTGGATTTGAACCACTGACACAGCGGGTATGAACCGCTTGCTCTGCCTCTGAGCTACGCCGCCACATAAGAGCAAACTTATTTTAAAAAAATATTTTAATAAAGTCAAGAAAAATCTAGAAAGTAATTCAAACATAAAAACTTTATCCTAACTCTAATTATTAAGAATTTTATAAAAATCTTGAATAGATTTAACTTCTATTTCAGAATTCTTTAGAGCTTCAATAGCATTAACCGTAGCAGCTGCTCCTGCAATAGTTGTAATAGTAGGTATATGGTGCAAAAGAGCCATTCTTCTTATCTTATAATCATCCTTTCTTGCTCCCTTTCCAGAAGGAGTATTAATAATAAGTTGAATTTGATTATCTTTAATCATATCAAGTATTGTAAAACCGTCCTCACTAGCCTTTTTTACTTCGGTAACCTTTATGCCGTTATATTTTAAAACTTTAGCAGTACCCTGAGTAGCAAATATATTAAAGCCCATATTCACGAGACTCTTTACAATAAAAACTATATTTCTCTTATGCTTGTTTGAAACGCTAACGAAAACATTCCCCCTTAATGGCAAGTCAACTCCTGCTGCCAATTGGGACTTTGCGTATGCCTTGCCGAATTCAAAATCTATACCCATTACTTCTCCCGTAGATTTCATCTCTGGTCCTAAAACAGTGTCAACGCCCGAAAATCTTCCAAAAGGCAGCACTGCTTCTTTCACAGCCACATAAGGCAAGTCTAACCTTTCACGAATTTTAAAATCTTTTATTTTCCTTCCAAGTGATATTTGTGTTGCAAACTTTGCTAAAGGAACACCAATAGCTTTACTTACAAAAGGAACTGTTCTAGAGGCTCTAGGATTCACTTCAAGAACGTATATTTTATCTTTAATAGCATACTGAATATTAATTAATCCCTTTACGCCCAATTTCAAAGCGATCTCTCTGGTAATTATAGATAGATTATCTATTTCTTCCTTCGTTAAACTAAATGATGGCAAAACACAGGCTGAGTCACCAGAATGAATCCCTGCCTCTTCAATATGTTCCATAATACCGCCTATAAAGACCTCTTCTCCATCACAAAGCGCATCAACGTCAATTTCTATTGCATCTTCCAAAAATCTGTCAATAAGAACTGGCTTAGCCTCAGAAACCTCCACTGCCTTTTTTATGTATTCCATTAAATCTTCATCATCGTAAACTATCTCCATAGCCCTTCCACCTAGAACATATGAGGGTCTTACTAAAACTGGATACCCAAGCCCCTTTGCAACCCTTAATGCCTCATCTGGAGATTTAGCTATACCTGCTGCTGGTCTAAATATCCTTAAACCCTCTAAAAATAGATCAAATCGCTCTCTATCTTCTGCCATATCTATTGCTTCTGGAGAGGTTCCCAAAATTGGAATACAAAATTTTTCAAAAGCTTTAGCAAGTTTTAAAGGAGTTTGACCGCCAAATTGTATTAGAGTGCCAAGTGGGTCAACCTTTTCAATAATATTTACTACATCCTCAAAGGTTAGCGGTTCAAACAAAAGTTGATCAGAGGTATCGTAATCTGTAGAAACAGTTTCAGGATTACAGTTAACCATGATAGCTGCCTTACCCATTTGTTTAACAGAATCAACTGCGTGAACACAACAATAATCAAATTCAATACCCTGTCCAATTCTATTAGGACCCGCCCCCAAGATAACTACTGATTCTTTATCTTTAACCGGTGTTAACTCATTCTCTTGATCGTAAGTAGAATAGTGATATGGAGTAAAAGACTCAAACTCGGCCGAGCACGTATCAACAGTCTTATATACAGGAAATACTTCGAGTTTTTTTCTATATTTAGTTACCTCTTGTTCGCTTGAACCGGTAAGAAACCCTATTTGAAAATCAGAGAAGCCATCTTTCTTTAAACAAAACATTTCTTCTTTAGTTATGGAGTACAAATTTCTACCTTTCAATTCTTTCCCAGTCAAAACAATCTCTTCAAGTTCTTTCAAAAACCACTTGTCTATACCAGTCAACTCGTTTAATTTGTCCGTACTCATACCAATCTCTAACAATCTATGAATAACAAAAATTCTATTATCTTTGGGATTTTTAAGTTCACCTATCAAATCTTCCTTTGTTAAGCCTCTTAAATCAGCATCCTTACCATCAAAGCCAAATCCCATTCTGCCATTTTCAAGAGATCGGATAGCTTTCTGGAAGGCTTCCTTAAAATTTCTACCTATAGCCATTGCTTCTCCTACAGATTTCATCTGAGTATCCAATACTCTTGGCGTCCCAAGAAACTTTTCAAAATCCCATCTAGGTATTTTAACTACAACATAATCAAGTGTAGGTTCAAAAGATGCAGGAGTTTTCTTGGTAATATCATTTGTAATTTCGTCAAGCGTATATCCCACAGCTAGGAGTGCAGCAATTTTCGCAATTGGAAAACCAGTAGCCTTTGAAGCAAGTGCAGAACTTCGAGAAACTCTAGGGTTCATTTCAATAATTACAATACGCCCATCCTTAGGATTCATTGCAAACTGAATATTAGATCCCCCTGTATCTACTCCGATTTTCCTTATAACTCTAATAGCCATATCTCTTAAAATTTGATATTCTTTATCTGTCAAAGTTTGGATGGGAGCAACCGTAATGCTATCTCCTGTATGAATACCCATTGGATCAAAATTTTCAATAGAACAGATTATTACAACGTTATCCTTTTTATCTCTCATCACTTCTAATTCAAATTCTTTCCAATTAAGCACGGATTCCTCAATCAGCACCTGATGTATCATGCTTAAATCAAGACCATTAGACACATGATATCTTAAATCGTCAAAATTATACGCAATACCTCCTCCTGTTCCGCCTAAAGTGAAGGAAGGCCTTATAATAAGAGGAAACCCAAGCTCAAATGCGATCTTTTCTGCCTCGTTTAAACTGTGAGCAATACCACTTTTGGGAAGATCTATACCAATTTCTTTCATTGTTTCCCTAAACAGGAGTCTATCTTCGCCTTTTTTTATGGCTTCTGGGTTTACACCTAACATTTCAACGTTATATTTTTCCAGAATTCCATTTTCAGCCAGATTTACAGCAACATTTAAGGCAGTTTGTCCACCTAAAGTTGGTAAAATTGCATCTGGTCTTTCTTTTCTAATAACTTTTGTTACAACTTGAGGGGTTATCGGTTCAATATAAGTGTGGTCAGCCATTTCAGGATCTGTCATAATAGTAGCAGGATTAGAGTTTACCAAAACCACCTCATAACCTTCACGCTTCAAAGCTTTAATTGCCTGAGTTCCTGAATAATCAAACTCACACGCTTGGCCAATTATTATAGGTCCAGAACCAATTATTAAAATTTTTTTTATGTCGGTTCTCTTTGGCAAAATTTATCACATCCTTAAAATATTTAGATATAGAATCAAAAAATTCCCTATATAACTTCTAACTATTTTTCATCATTTCACAAAACTGCTTAAACAAATATCCAGAATCGTGAGGTCCTGGACTTGCTTCAGGATGATATTGAACAGAGAACATCGGCAGCCTTTTATGTCTGATACCTTCAACAGTTTTATCATTTAGGTTAATATGAGTAACTTCCCAATTTGATTTATCAATTGATTCATAATCAACAGCAAATCCGTGATTTTGTGAAGTAATCTCAACTTCATCAGTATCGAGTCTTTTTACCGGATGATTTCCACCGTGATGTCCAAATTTTAACTTAAATGTTTTTGCACCCGAAGCCAGTGCCATCAACTGGTGGCCTAGACAAATTCCAAAAATTGGCACTTTCCCAAATAACTCTTTAATAGTATTAATTGCATAACTTACAGCAGCAGGATCTCCAGGACCATTCGATAAAAAGATGCCATCTGGTTTTATTGATAAGATTTCCTCTGGACTGCTAAACGCAGAAAATACCGTTAACTTACACCCTAAAGCAGTTAATATTTTAAGTATATTCCATTTAATTCCATAATCTATAACCGCAACATTAAAATCTCCTTCACTCTTAAATCTCTCGCTGATCCATTTGTCAGTTCGATTCCAGGTATACCTTTCTTTTGGCGTAACATCCTTTACGAGATCTAGTCCTTCCATAGAAGGAAAAACTTTTAGCTTCTCATAAAGTGATTCAGGATTCAGATCTAAAGTAGATATAATGCCGTTAAGAGCCCCCCTTGTTCTTAATTTTCTCGTAAGCAATCTGGTATCTATATTATCAATGCCCACTATATTATTCCTTTTTAAATAAGAATCTAGCGTTTCTTGTGACCTCCAATTTGAACTTCTATCCTTATATTCTCTTACGATAAAACCCTTTGCAAATGGCATAGCACTTTCTACGTCTTCATCATTCACCCCATAGTTTCCAATCAAAGGATATGTCATTGTTACGATCTGACCAAAATAGGAAGGATCAGTAAGTATTTCTTGATATCCGCTCATACACGTATTAAAAACAACTTCACCCATAACCTCTCCTTCAGCTCCAAAAGACCTTCCCAAAAAGAAGCTTTTATCTTCAAGCAAAAGCACAGCTTTTTTAAAATTTATCAAATAAACACGTCCTTTCTTTGATTTTCTATCATTAAAAATTAAACTTTAAAACTTACATTTAATGCTTTTTATAAAACTCTTATCTTTATAAACTAATTTTCCATTATAAAAGGTAGCTAGAGGAAAGCCAAATAATGTTTTGCTAAGAAACGGTGAAAGCTTGCACTTGGAATAAAACATTTTAGATTCTACCAAAAATTCCTTATTCTTTTTGAAAATAAAAAAATTCGCTTTAGATTTATCTTTTAGTTCCAAAATAGGCAGAGAAAAGATCTTAGAGGGATTGACAACCATCCACTTAATTACATCCTCTAAATTGCACTTATTATTCATGACAAAATTTGTATATAAAACAGCAAAGGCGGTTTCAAGCCCAGGAGTTCCAAAGGGCGCTTGACTATAATCTAATTCTTTCTCTTCAAGAGTATGAGGTGCATGATCCGTGCAAACCATATCTATCAACCCCTCTTTCAGAGCGTCAAAGAGCCTCTCCATATCTTCAACATCTCTAAATGGAGGTTTTACCTTAAACCTAGTATCAAAGATAGGTATATTTTCACAATTGAAAACGAGATGATTTACAGTAACTTCAGAAGAAACGTTTAAGCCTTCTTCTTTAGCTATTTCAATGTATTTTAGGGAATATCTAGTAGACAAATGAGCTAGATGCAACCTTGACCTAGTTTCTCTAGCTAATGCAATATCCCTAGCCACTGAGATCTCCTCGGAGGTGTAAGGAATTGAAGCAATGCCATAAGCTCTCGAGATTTTCCCCTCATGTATTATCCCATTGTCACTCAACACAAGGTCTTCTGGATGGTCTATTATAATCCCATCAAAGGCCTTCGCATAAATCAGAGCCCTTCTGAGAATCTTTGTTGTAATTGGTTTTCCATCATCAGAAAATGCTATTGCCCCCTCCTTTTTCATTTCAAGCAAAGGAGACAATTCCTCACCTAACTGACTTTTTGAAACGGCACCAACAGGATAGATTTTAATAAGTGAATTTTTACTGATATTATTCACTAAATAATTTACAAGATATGCATTATCAACTACCGGATTGGTATTCGGCATCGTAAAAATCTGTCCGAATCCGCCTCGCGCAGCAGCTTTAGATCCAGAAACAATATCTTCCCTTTCTTCTTGACCTGGAACTCTCATATGAGTATGTACATCAGTTAGTAACGGCATTACAACAAATTCTTCGCCCTCAACAACCTCTACATAGTCAGATTCATCATATGAATCTATATAGTTTACTGTACCAGATTGATCAATATAAAAACTAATTCTTTTTGAGCTTAGATCAGAAAAAAAAACCAAAATATTTTTAAACAACACTTTATCTAATTTATCCATTACTTTATCCATTAAATAAATACCTCGCCCTTTTTATTTTATTTAAGTTGGCAATGTTATATTATCTTTATGCGCTAATAAGTGATAAAAAATAGACATCCTTATTGCTACGCCGTTTGTTACTTGATTTCTAATAAGAGAATTTTTACCATCTGCAATTTCAGATGATATCTCAAGACCCCTATTCATAGGTCCAGGGTGCATTATTATCACATTGTTATTTTTAGACAATCTTTCGCGATTTAATCCATAAAAAATGGAATACTCCCTAGTATTTGGAATCCAGGCGCTTGCAGCCCTCTCAAGTTGAATTCTTAAGACAATAATTGCATCTGCATCCTTGATAGCCCTATCTACATCCCAATACACATCTACATCCCATTCTTTTTCAAACTCTTCTCGCACAAGGGTAGATGGACCGCAAAGCGAAACCCTAGCCCCAAATTTCTTTAAAAGCCATATGTTTGATCTAGCAACTCTACTATTTAACACATCTCCTAAAATCAAAATCCTTTTATCCTTAAGATCACCAAAATGCTGCATTAAAGTAAAGGCATCAAGCAAAGCCTGAGAAGGATGTTCGTTTGAACCATCTCCAGCATTAATTACTTTTGCGGATGTAAAATTAGTAATGTATTCAGGCATTTTTGATATGTGATGTCTTATTACAATACAATCTGGTTTCATAGCATTAAGCGTTAAACAGGTATCTTTAATTGTTTCACCCTTTTTAGTAGAACTCTGAGACACAGACAAATTTATAACATCAGCTCCAAGTGTCTTCCCAGCAATTTCAAAAGAAGTCCTTGTCCTGGTGCTTGGCTCAAAGAAGAGGGTTAAAATAAGCCTGCCTTTTAAAATCGGTATCTTCTTTGTAGGTCTACTTAAAACCTCCAAAAATTTTTTTGCATTATCAAATATTTCTAATACTTCATCTAAATCTAAAAATTTCGTGCTAAGTAGGTGGGAAATCACTCTACAATAATCACCTCATCTACATTATCAATCTCTTTAAGTTTGACTCTTACATCCTCTTTTAAAGAGGTAGGGACATATTTACCTAAATAGTTTGCATTAATTGGAAGTTCACGATGTCCTCTATCAATAAGAACTAATAATTCTATTTTTTTAGGCCTACCAAAATCAAAAATAGCTTCTATAGCACCTCTAATAGTCCTTCCCGTAAAAAGCACATCATCAACAAGTATAATTGAACGGTCTTGAGTTGAATTCATATTTGTAGTTTTTAAAGGAATTTTTTTGTTGATATATAAATCATCCCTATAAGGAGTAATATCTAACTCTGCTGTTTCAAGTTTGATTCCTTTATCATTTAAAAAGATATTTGCAACGCGCCTACTTAAAAAAACCCCCCTTGTCCACAAGCCTACCAATAAAAGTTTCTCAAAATCTTTGTGATTCTCATAAATTTCATAAACTAAACGATGAAGTATCTTATTAATTTCCTGCTCATCTAAGATCTTTGCCTTGAGCATAATACCTCCCTGTTAACTATGAATATGTTACTACATTTTTTACAAACTGTGAATTATTTAGTCTTATTGTATAATTGATTATTGAAACTCTAACTCTTAAAGAGGAGGTTTTACTTGTCTTTTTATAATTACTTAAAAACAGAAACGCTAAAACACATCATTAATCTTTATCCAGAAATTAAAGATCCAGCATCTTTTGTAGAAATACAAATCTCAAACCCTCAATACGGTGATTATACCATCCTAAGTTCAATGAAGCTTGCAAAACATCTAAAAGAAAGCCCCCTAAAAATTGCTGACAAATTGGCTCAAAATTTTAACAATAAAGATAGCTTTTCTGTCCAGGTTGCAAATCCTGGTTTTATTAACATCACCCTCAAGGAAGACGCTCTACAAGATATTTTAAAAAACTTTTCTATTAAGTCCTACTTAAACGGCTCCGAATCCAAGAAAATCCTTATAGAATACGTCTCAGCAAATCCCACTGGGCCTCTACATATAGGACACGGCAGATGGGCTGCCTTTGGAGATTCCTTATCAAGAATTTTAAAGGATTATGGTTTTGATGTACAAACTGAATTTTACGTAAACAATTATGGAAATCAAATGGAACTCTTTACCCTATCAATAATAGCAAGAATGAAAGAAATCCTAAAGGAAGATTATGCCTTTCCCGAAAATGGTTATCAGGGTGAATACGTTATAGAAATTGCAAAGAAAATCCTCAATAAATATCCTTTCCTTGCTAAGGAAGATAAAAATCAACACTTTGAACTCATAAGAGAAGAAGCCCTAAATATAGCTCTTACAGAACAAAAAGAAACATTAAAGAATTTTGGTGTTCTATTTGATTCATTTTTTTTCGAAAGTAATTTACATCAGGAAAACAAAATAAGTAAAATAATTGAACTTTTAGTATCAAAAAATCAGACATATAAAAAAGACGGTGCACTTTGGCTTAAAACCTCCAACTATTTCGATACAGAAGATAGAGTATTGATTAGAGAAAATGGACTTCCTACCTATTTTGCGGCAGATATAGCATATCATTATGAAAAATTTAAAAGAAATTTTGACATCTACATAAACATATGGGGAACAGATCACCACGGTTATATAGCAAGACTCAAGAGTGCACTAAAGGCTTTGGGTTTGCCAGAAGAAAGGCTTATCATACTTTTAGGTCAACTAGTAAATCTTTATAAAAATAAAAATCTTATAAGAATGTCAAAGAGAACTGGTAATATGGTAACTTTAAAAGAACTTTTGGAAGAAGTGGGGCCTGACGTTCTCAGATTCTATTTAACATCAAGATCGCTAAACAGCACAATAGACTTTCACATAGAAAAAGCAAAGGAAGTCACAATGGACAACCCGCTATACTATATACAATATGCATGTGCAAGAATTTCAAGCATAAAAAGGAACATTGCTGAAGAGATACCAAACAATCTAGATGAATATTCGAAATATATCAAAACACAGGAAGAATATGAGATTATTAAAAAAATTGATAACTTTGATTTTTTCAGAGAAAAGGCTGTTAGAGATTACGAACCTTACTACCTCGTGAATTATATGTTGGATCTTTCAAGACTATTCCATATTTATTATCAAAAAAACAGAATTATCAACCAAGATAAGACAATCCAATGGTCGAGGTTATTTCTAATCTTAAGAATACACGAAATTCTATCAAAGGGGTTATCGTATTTAAATATCATACCATTGGAGAAAATGTGAAATCAAAGTTTCTTTTAATAACAATATTAACATTTTGCCTATTTTTTAGCTTATTTAGTAACATTAAAGCGCGTGCAAGCGATCAGCTTCAAGTCAATCTTTCCATCACAGGAAACGAAATGCTAGATGGCAATTACAGTTCAATAAGTTCAATTTATGTTCATGTAAAAGCTGATACAAATTTAATTAAAGAAATTGTTCAAAATACACCCGATTATGGGCCTGTTCTTGAATCATGGCTTAAACTTGGAAACAAACCTCCTGTAACAGGTCCAAAATTAATTTACAGACTTGATTTTTATTCTCCTGATGGCAGATCTATGTATGCAACTGACATAGTTTTCTTCGCAAGAAAGTATTCAGTTGTTAGTGATAACGGTCAGAGGAGGCCAGTTACCGAAATAGTAGATGAAACCAATATTGTAATTCCAGTAAAGATAGAAATTCAAGGTACTTATAAACTTTTAATAAGTCATGAAGGTAGACCTATTTACGTTAAAAATATTGTCCTAGAAAAAGACAAAGAAGAGAATAAAACTCCAACTGAAACGATAACTCCTAATCAGGAAAACACTAATAAAACTCAAAAAGCTAATAACTTTTCTGATTTTTTACCCATCATACTTACAATTGCTGGTATTCTATTGATAGTCATATCTTTCTTTATTATTATTATAGCTGTTAAAAGATTTCCCAAAAAACCAGAGGCAAAATGTCCTTTTTGTCATAGAACACTTTTTGACGAAAATGATACATTTTGTTGTTATTGTGGGGCTTTATTAAGGCCAGAAAAAAAGCAAAATAACGACGAAAACGAAAATGTATAAAAAAAAATTAATATTTTTTATTCTTATTTCAGTATGTTATACTCTTTTGAACATTAAGTGCAGTGCAAGTTCTCAAACTATAGTTAACTACGATGCAGACTATAAAGAAGGCGAAAAGATTGCAAAAGAAATTGAATCATACTATAAAATTGTAAAAGATCCAGCAGTTCAGGAAAGATTAAACAAAATTGGTGAGCGACTGCAAAAATATGCCAGAGATTTCTCAGGAGTTAAAGACTTAAAATTAACGATAAAGGCATATTATAGCAATGACGTTAATGCTTTTGCCTTGCCAGGCGGTTTTATCTTTGTTACAACAGGCATGTTAAACTTTGTAAGAACCGATGATGAGCTAGCGTGTATATTATCACACGAAACCGGTCATGTAGTATTAGATCATCACAGAAAGCAAATGGAACTTCAAAAGAAATACGCCCTTGTTGCGCTTGCAGTAATAATAGCGTCAAGAGGAAACGCCGCAGCGTCAGAATCTGCAAGCCTACTGTCGATGGCAATGATGAATCAATATTCTATTGGCTTAGAGAAGCAGGCAGATGAGTTTGCAATTAAGTGCGCAATGGCTTGCGGTTACAATCCAGTTGGTTTACTCACAACAATGGAAAGACTTAATGCAAGAGAAAGGAGTTATCAAGATATAAATTGGGGAATTTATCAAAATCACCCAGAAACAGAAGAAAGAATTCATTATATTATCGCAGATTTAAAAAAATATGGAGTTGTAATCAACAGAAGAATTGCGGCTGATTACTTTAGAGTAACCAATAATGGACCTAACGTTTATATTGAAAAGGATCTCTGGTTTAATTTACAAGATTACCCTACAATCTTTCCAAACCCTTTCATTGATTTGACATCAGTAATTAAAAATTTAAACCTCGCTTTTGACAAAGAACCAAGTATCTATGATATAAGAGTAGTTGATGACAATAAAAATGTTATAATTGATATCAAAAATATATCAGTTATTTGTGCAAAAAATACTGATGAAAACAGGAAAATTCTTGAGGATTTATGTTCGAGATTAAAAAAAATAGTTTGGAAAAATTCACTTTGGGAGGCTTTTAATTAAATGCATGAAGCAAGCATTGTGCAAGAAATTATCGATATAACAACCGAACAGGCCAAACAAAACAATGCAAAGAAAATTCTTGAAGTAGAAATAACTGTAGGAGCGGGTGCAATGATTGAAACCGACCTTTTAGCTTCAGCTTTTGATATCATGAAATACGAAACTATGTTGGAAAATGCTACTTTAAAGATTAATAAAGTAAACTTAAAATTACATTGTCTCAACTGTGGAAAGGTGTTTGAAAGTAATAAAATGGTAATGGAATGTCCAAATTGTCACTCTTTTGAAACAATAATTGAATCTGGTAGAGAGATGTTAATTAACAAAATTATTGCAGAATAGTTTTTTTACAAAATTACAAAAAATCAATAGAAAGGGATAATTATGGAAACTAAGGATATAAACTTAAATATTCCAATTCTTTCAAAAAATGTTAAAGAAGCAGAAACTAATAAAAAGATTTTTGAATCAAAAAGATTATTAGTTATAAATCTTATAAGTTCTCCTGGTTCAGGTAAAACAACGCTTTTAGAAAATGTTGCCCCAATGTTAAATGATTTTGGCTATCCTTCTTTAGTTATAGAGGGAGATATTGCTACTACAAGAGACGCAGAAAGAATTAATAAAAAAAATATAAAGTGCGTACAAATTAATACACATGGCATTTGTCACCTTGAATCAAAAATGATAAGAAAGGCCTTCGAACAACTTCATGTGGAAAACGAAAAGATCCTGTTCATTGAAAATGTAGGCAATCTTGTTTGTCCAGCAGAATTTTATTTAGGAGAACATGAAAAGGTAGCAATATTAAGCGTTACAGAAGGCGAGGATAAACCAGAAAAATATCCATTACTTTTCAAAGAATCTTCCTGTGTTCTCTTAACAAAGGTAGATCTCTTGCCTTTCCTCGATCTTAGTAAAGAAGATTTCATTTCAGAAATCAGAAAATTAAACAACACATCTCCTATTTTTCTTGTCTCAAAAAAGGAAAAAGACTCATATTATAAATTTGTTGAATGGTTAATTCAAAAATACCTTTCTATCTTTGGGGAAGGACAATGATTGCATTGTTCTCGTGTTTAGGAAGATTTACAGGCTTGTTTTTCTCAGTTGAGCCTTGAGTTCCTTCAGTAGGGTTTTCTTTAGGTTTTTTCTCTTTAGGAACATATGGACCACCAGGATATCTATTATCGTATTCTGTAGGAACCTTGTCTTTTGGAAAGGATTTTAATATGGGGTTTGGACACTTATCCGTTGCTAGCTTGTCTGAATCACCACAAACCCAAACGCTTACTTCACTGTTACCTGGAGATCCAATAGGCTCAGAGCTTTTTGGAAAATAGGCAACAGGTGTACCTGCAAGTGCACTTTTCATAAATGATGCCCAAATTTCTGCAGGAATAGAGCCACCTACCACACCGTACATTGGAGAATTATCATCATTCCCTACCCATACTCCACAAACCAAATTTGGAGTAAAACCTATAAACCATGCGTTTCTAAAGTCATCAGTAGTACCTGTTTTCCCTGCAGCGGGCCTACCGATATTCGCTGCCATACCAGTACCATGTAATATTACGTTGGCAAGCATATTATCAAGCACAGCTATATATTTTTCATCAAACACCCTTTGAGGTATAGGTTTGTTTTCTTCTAAAACTTTCCCATTCCTATCTAAAACTTTAGTCACAAAAATAGGCTCTACCCTAATGCCCCTATTTGCAAAAACTCCATAGGCAGAAGTAAGTTCAAGTAAATTCACATCACTTGCGCCTAAAACAAGAGCTAAATTCGGGCTCAAAGGGCTCTTTATGCCAGCTTTTCTTGCAGTTTTTATTGCATTTTCCACTCCTACTTTTGCAAGTAGTTTTACGCTTGGAACATTTCTAGAAAGCATTAGAGCCTCCCACATAGGAATATTACCCATAAAAGTTCGATCATAATTCTGGGGACTCCAAGGACCTTCAGGAGTTGGATAGGTAACAGGTGTATCAGACAACATGGTATCAGGAGTCATTCCCTCTTCTAAGGCAGTTAAATAAACAAAGGGTTTAAATGCAGAACCTGGCTGTCTTTCAGCCATAATTACTCTATCAAATTGACTTTTCTCGTAACTAACTCCTCCAACATAAGCTCTTATTTCTCCATTTTGAGGATCAATAGCGACAAGAGCACCTTCTGAAACGTGTAGATATTTATATTTGTTCACATATTCCTTTACCAAATTGTCGGCTTCTTCTTGCATTTTATAGTCAAGAGTTGTATAAATCTTTAAACCACCCGTATAAACTTCATTGTAACCGTATTTCTTAGCCATTTCCTGCAAAACATGATCAACAAAGTATGGGGCTATACCTCCCCATTTGGAGTTTGAGTGTGCAATTTTAATTGGTTGTTTGTATGCCTCTTCAGCTTGAGCCTTAGTAATAAAGCCGACATCAACCATTCTATTTAGGACAATTTTCTGACGCTCTTTGGCTAATTCAAAATTTCTTACAGGAGAGTAATATTCAGGTGCGCTTATCAAACCCGCAAGCATTGCAGATTCTGCTAAATTCAGATCTTTCACGTCTTTGTTGAAATAATATTTTGAGGCTGCTTCAACACCATTCGTTCCATGGCCTAAGTATATCTCGTTAAGGTAAAGCTCAAGAATTTTAGGCTTACTTAAAGTCAGATCTACCCTTATTGCAAGAACCAGTTCTACTAATTTTCTCATTATAGTTTGTTGTGGAGTAAGGTAAATATTCTTAACCAGCTGTTGAGTTAGAGTACTTCCTCCTTCAACTTCCCTTCCATGAACAACATCTGTAATAAAAGCTCTTATAATTCCTATCGGATCAAAACCAATCTCAGAATAAAATCTTGAATCTTCAATTGCTATAACTGCATCTTGCAAACTTTTTGGGATATCTTTCAGCGGCACCACTATTCTGTTTTCAGAATCATACAGAGTAGTTATCAATTTTCCATTTCTATCGAATATTTGTGTGGCTTCAGGTGGAGCATAGTTTTCAAGACTCTCAACATTTGGAACCTTAATAAAGGAGTAAATCGTAACACCAGCTAAAAGACCTACAATAAAAAGGGTAAGAAAAATCCCTATAAAAATTGCAAATCTCTTAACTTTATTAAGCATATTATATTATCTGCCTAAGTTTTAAAGATACATAAACGCTGGTCTCATCAGGAGGGACAAGGTTTGAACTTCCATCTCTTCTTACTTTTATCTCAATAAGACCCGAATCAGAAAAGTGGCTTCCTATAATAATTTTAATTGGAATCCCCAAGAGATCAGCATCTTTAAATTTGACTCCTGCTCTCTCATCGCGATCGTCAAACAGTACACTAATGCCTCTATCCTTTAAATCATAAAAGATCATCTCAGATGTTTTAAATTGACTGGTATCATTTATATTAGCAGGAATTATAATAACTTGATAAGGGCAAACAGAATTTGGCCATATAATACCAAACTCATCATGATGTTGTTCTACAATTATTGCTAAAAGCCTTGATATACCAATTCCATAACATCCCATTACAAAAGGTTTCTCTTTACCATCTTCATCTTTGAAATAAGCCTTCATTGGTTCGCTGTATTTTGTGCCTAGTTTAAATACATGACCTGCTTCACTTCCGGTACTTTCCAACAACTTAGCACCACATTGAGAACAAAATTCTCCAGCCTTCGATACTCTTAAATCAAAAACCTTTTCAGTATAGAAATCCCTTTTAAAGTAAACATTCTTATAGTGATAGCCATCTTTATTAGCTCCCGCATAAAATGCTACATTCTCAACACAAACTCTCTTGTCACATATTAAATTTATTTTACTATCAATTTTCACAGGTCCTATTGAACCAACCGATAGTCCTAATTCCTGTTTAATTTCTTCAGAAGTCATCATAGATATCTCCTTGCCACCCAAAGCATTTTTTAACTTTACTTCGTTTAGTTCGTCATCACCAGCTAATACTATCATAGTTGGTTTCCCATCTATCCTATATATTAGTGATTTTAGAATATACTTTTGATTTACGCCAATATATTCTGAAACCTCATCAACCGTTCTTGCACCAGGTGTAGGAATAATTTCTAAATTATATAAGTCATTATTACTACTATAAAAAGGCTCATAAGTTGAGGTAGCCTTTTCAAGATTAGCAGCATAAGAGCATTTCGAACAATAAAGTATTTTATCCTCTCCAAAAGGAGTTAAAACCATAAACTCATGAGAAACACTTCCACCAATAGCGCCAGAATCTGCTTCAACAGATTTAAAATTTAAACCCATTCTATTAAAAATTTTTTCATAAGCGTGAAACATATCCCAATATGTTTTGTCAAGATCTTCATCGTTCCTGTGAAAGCTATAGGCATCTTTCATAATAAATTCCCGCGTTCTCATTAAGCCAAATCGAGGCCTTATCTCATCTCTAAATTTTGTCTGTATTTGGAACACGGAAATCGGAAGTTGTTTGTAAGAATTAACCTCCCTTTTTATTAAGTCAGTTATAACTTCCTCATGTGTGGGACCAAGGGCATATTCTTTTTCGTGTCTATCCCTTAATCTCATAAGTTCAGGCCCATACATTTTCCATCTTCCTGAAATTTCCCAGATTTCCTTTGGTTGAAGAGCAGGAAGAAGTAATTCCTGCGAATTAATATTGACCATTTCTTCTCGAACTATATTTTCAATTTTCAATAAAACTTTTCTTGCCAACGGCAAATAAGTATAAATACCTGAACTAAGTCTTCTTATATAGCCAGCTCTTAACAAGAGAACATGACTAATAGCCTCAGCATCACCGGGCACCTCTTTTAAAGTTTTGAAAAATAATTTGGATAATTTCATAAGTCCTCCTGACAGATAAGAGATTCTAGTTCATCCAAAAAAACTTTTTCGAGATTATCGTTATCGATTTTTTTTATTATTTTTCCATATCTAAATATAAAAGCAAACTTTTTAGCGCATGCAATACCTAAATCTGCCGATTTAGCCTCAGAAGGACCATTAACGGCACATCCCATAATGGCAACTCTCAAGGGCTTTTTTACGCTTAGAAGTCTTTTTTCAACAAGTTTAGTTAATTTCCCTAAATTTACTTCTGTTCTGCCACAAGTTGGACAGGATATTATTACTGGTCCAGTTTCAAGTTCAAGCGATTTGAGGATCTCTTTCCCCACTTTAACTTCATCAGTTGGATCTGCACTGAGAGATACTCTAATTGTATCCCCAATACCCTTGCTGAGTAGTATACCAAGAGCAACGCTTGATCTTACTGTTCCCTGGAAAAGAGGGCCCGCTTCAGTAACTCCTACGTGTAAAGGATATGGAAATTTTCTAAATAACAGTTCATAGGTTTTTACAAGCAAATTTACAGAGAAGGTTTTTGCACTAATTATAATATCGTTAAATCCTACATCTTCCAACAGCCTTACCTCTCTGGACACCGATTCAACAAGGGCACCAACCGGATCTACCTCAAACATGCCAAGAAGATCTTTAGGTAGCGAACCTTCATTTACACCAATTCTAATAGGAATTTTATTGCTCAGTGCAGCCTTAACAACTTCTAATAGATTATTTTTCGAACCAATATTGCCAGGATTTATTCTAATCTTAGAAACTCCTGCATCAATAGCCTTTAGAGCTAATCTATAATCAAAATGAATATCAGCCACAACTGGTATTGATACCTTTTTAACAATTTTATAAAGCGCTTCAGCTGCTTCATTATCTGGTACAGCCAATCTTACCAAATCAGCTCCCGACTTTTGAATTTGTTCAATTTGTTTAACAGTAGCAGCAACATTCCTCGTATCTTTTTTTGTCATTGTTTGGACAAATACTTTACCCGATCCAAAAATTAAATCTTTAACAACAACACTTCTCCTATTCATCTCTTGAAGATCCTTAATATATCAAAATAACTAACAAATATCATTAATAAAATTAAGAAAATAAAGCCAGCCACGTGTATTAAATTTTCTTTTTTAGGATCTACAGGCTTTCCTCTAATAATTTCTACAATTATAAAAAGAATCCTTGAACCATCAAGCGCAGGAATTGGAAGCAAGTTTAATATACCTAAATTTAAAGATAAAAAACCTATAAAAAAAATAAGGGCAGTAGGACCTTCATTGGCAGCTTGACCAAGCATGTTTGCTATTCCTATTGGACCAGCCAAACTTCCGACAGGCATTTTGCCTGTTATCAACATCAATATACTAGTAACAAGCGCAATAGACCAAGATATAGTTTGTGTAAATCCCATTAATATTGAATCAACAATGGAATATCTCTTTAAAGTTCGATCAAACATTATTCCAATTATATATCTGTTTTCCTTTTGATCGAATTCCGGAGTAAGACTAATATTTATATCTTTCCCATCTCTTAAAACAGTTAAAGTAATTTTTTCACCCTTTGAATTAGAAATCATCTTTATTAGATCATTGGGCGTTTTAATTAAAATTCCATTAACAGCGACAATCTTATCTCCAACCTTTATTCCTGCTTTTGCAGCTGGAAAATTGTCATTCACAGATTGAATTCTTAGATCGGGAACGTATATACCCTGAGTGAAAACCAATGTAAAAAGAAACGCTGCCATAATTATATTCATTACAGGACCAGCTAATATTACTAAAATTTTTTGAAAGGATTTAATTTGATCAAACCTTTTAGTCCCGGGTAATACCTCTCCCTCATCTAGACCAGCAATTCTTACAAAGCCTCCCAGAGGTAATATTCTAACGCTTAAATCCGTTTCCTTATACTTGCTTTTAAAAATTCTTGGACCAAAACCAATAGAAAATTCGTATACACCTACGCCAAAAATTCTTGCAAATATGAAATGTCCACCTTCATGAACAAGAGTAGCAACAAAAATAACTAAAACAAAAATTAAAAAGCTCATTAAAGTTTATATTCCTCCAACAATTCTAAACTTTTTATCACAGTTTCATTATAAATCAAATCAACATCTTCAAAAGAGGTTATATTTCCAGAATTAGATTTAGACACGATTAGTTCTAATATTTTAGGGATTTTTAAGAATGAAATTCTTTTTTCTAAAAATGCATTTACCAAAACCTCATCACAGGCAGCAAGCGCGGCAGTTTTAATCGAACCACCTTTTAAGGCTTCATAAGCAAGTGCTAAACATGGAAAATCTTTATAGTTAGGCTTTTCAAATTCCAAAACTAAGCCTCTCTCAAAATTTTCTTTATGGCCAACCCATCTTTCAGGATAAGAAAGTGCATGTTGAATAGGTATACGCATATCCGGTTTATAGTACAAAATTTTAACAGATCCATCAAGAAAAGAAACTAAAGAATGAACTACACTAGTTCTGTTAATAAAAACCTTAATTTTTTCTGGTTCGAAACCAAACAAAAAGGAAGCTTCTATAACTTCAAAACCTTTATTCATCAAATTAGCTGAATCAACTGTAACCTTTGGACCCATTTTCCACGTAGGATGGGATAACACTTCTTCAACTGATGGATCTTTAACAAACTTCTTTTTATAGAATGGTCCTCCTGAAGCCGTCAAATATACAGAATCGACAAAGGATGTGTCTTCGTTTTCTAATAATTGAAAAATGGCATTATGCTCGCTATCTACGGGTAAAATTCTTTTGCCAAGTTTCTTAGCATAATTAACAATCAAACTTCCACCATAAACAAGAATTTCTTTGGTAGCAAAAGCAAGATCCTTGCCAGAATCCAGTGCAGCTTTAGCAATATACAAAGAATCTTTGCCAATCCAAGCCAACAATACTGCATCAGCTACTGTTTCTCTAATCATTTCCAAAATTCCTTCAAAACCATAAAAAGTTTTATTTGGCTTATTTCTAAAATTTTCTTTGTACAACAAACTCACGCTTTCTGGATGAAATTCCTCCACCTGTTTTTTCAATTGCTCTGATGCCCTTCTTGCAGCTAAACCAACAATTTTTAACTTGTCAGAATGAGCTCTTACAACTTCTAATGTTTGAGTACCGATAGAACCGGTAGAACCGATTAGAATTATCCTCTTCATTTAATTTTCTCAAGATAAAAAATCATAAAGTACAAAACTGGTGAAGAAAAAAATAAACTATCAAACCTATCAAAGAAACCTCCATGTCCCGGTAAGAAACTTCCAGAATCCTTACAATCAAAAGCTCTTTTGATTAAAGACTCACTAAGATCTGAAATTTGAGAAATTATATTAACAACAAATCCTACCAAAAGCAAAGAATAAAAAGGTTTTTGCAGTAAAGTTGAAAAAAGTAAAAAGGGAACAATTCCAAATATCATACTAGCAAATGCGCCTTCCCAAGTCTTTTTAGGAGAAACGTTTGAAAGCCTGTGCTTGCCAAAATTTTTGCCTACTACATATGCCATAGAATCGCCAAGCCATAAACTTGTCATAAGAGCAAATGACCAAAAAAAACCCTTATCAAGGCTTCTAATGAGATAAAAAAACGATAAAGAAAAAGATATAAAAAAAGAAGTAGCAAAGGAAAGACTAAGATCAAAAAAACTATATTTGTTAAAGAAGATTATCGATGTAATAAAAAATAGCAACATACTTAAAAATATTGAAAAAGATAAAAAACCAAAAATATTTCCAAAAAAAATTATAAAAGAAGCTAAATAAGTAACTAAAGGCATTTTATAATTTTTATTCTTCATCATCACGCTAAATTCATATGTAGAGAATAAAATTAGAACTGAAAGAAGTAGTATAAGCCAAAAATTACCTGCATAAATAAGAAATAATAAAAGAGGTATCCCCCAACAAGCTGTTATTATCCTGAAAATCAAGAAGTACGCCCTCCAAATCTTCTTTGTCTGCTATGAAATTCTGCAATAATATTGTCCAAATCCTTTTCTGTAAAATCTGGCCAAAATTTATCAACAAAAAAAAGTTCCGTATAAGCTATCTGCCATAATAAAAAGTTGCTTATTCTCTTCTCCCCGCCCGTTCTTATCAAGATATCGGGATCTGGAAAAGGATATGTCAAAAGCATCTTGCTAAAATTTTCTTCATCATAGTTAGAATCTAAAGATTTTATTTTAGCAGCCGTATGTAGTATTTCTTTTCTTGAACCGTAGTTAAATGCAACTCCCAGATTAACCTTTATAGGAGAAACTTCAATTTTTTCAGAAGTTTCAATTAGGTTTAATACATCACTCGATAAGTTTTCCCTTAGAGAAAAAAATTTTAACTTAACGCCTTTTTTTGACCAATCTTTTATATACTTTTCAATTCCATCATAAAAAATCTTAAAAATTCCTTCAATTTCTTCTTTGGGTCTTTTCCAGTTCTCGGTTGAAAAGGCATAGACGCTTAAATACGGAATATCTCTTTCTATAAAGCAATTAACCATTGCTTGTAATTTTTTAAATCCTTCAAGGTGTCCGGTGGAAACAGGTAGTAATCTAGCCTTTGCCCATCGTGCATTACCATCCATTATGATGGCAATATGTTTTATTTTTGACATATCTAAACCAAATAATCCCTAAGTTTACGGCTTCTACTTGGATGTCTTAATTTTCTAAGAGCTTTAGCCTCAATTTGACGAATCCTTTCTCTGGTAACACCAAATTCCTTTCCTACCTCTTCAAGAGTTCTAGCATGGCCATCCACAAGCCCAAACCTAAGTCTAACCACATCTCTTTCTCTAGGTTGTAAATCCTTAATTACCTCTTCCAAATCTTCTTTTAACAGACGATAAGTCACTGCATCCAGAGGAGATGAAATTGACTCATCAGCTATAAAATCTCCTAGGTGACTATCTTCATCTTTGCCTATAGGAGTTTCGATGGAAATTGGTTCCTGAGAAATTCTTTTGATTTCATGAATTTTTTCGACATTTACCTCCATCTTTTCAGCTATTTCTTCATCAGTGGGTTTTCTACTTAATTGCTGACTTAGATTTCTAACAGTCTTTTTATATTTATTAATTGTTTCAACCATGTGTACCGGTATTCTTATTGTCCTTGCTTGATCAGCTATTGCTCTGGTAACGGCCTGTCTAATCCACCATGTTGCATATGTTGAAAATTTGTATCCCTTTCTATAATCAAATTTTTCAACTGCCCTTAATAAGCCCATATTCCCTTCTTGAATAAGATCAAGAAACAACAATCCTCTTTTTGTATACTTTTTAGCAATGGAAACTACCAGCCTGAGATTTGCTTCGGCAAGCTTTTTCTTTGCTGCCTCGTCTCCATGAAATGCTCTTTCTGCTAAATATTTTTCTTCTGAATGAGTTAAAAGAGGTATTTTTCCAATTTCTTTAAGGTATTGTCTCACTGGATCTTCAACCATAGGAACGCGTTCTTCAGGCATTGTAAGAACGTCTTCCGCTGAAACTGCTTCTGTATCGTTAACTATCTTTAAAAGGTCCTGATCTTCGTCTTCTACATTTCCAGCCTCAATAGACTTTATTATGTTATCTAAATCTGACGGTTCCTCTAAATCATCAAAATAATTAGAAAAACCCTTATAAGTTTGGCTATCTGGATCTGGTATTTGTGGATTTTTCTTAACCTTTTTAGAATTTTTAGGCATTTTTTCACCTTCTAAAATGAAGTTTATAAAAAATGGTGGGCGAAGTAGGGTTCGAACCTACGACCCCCTGCGTGTAAAGCAGGTGCTCTTCCACTGAGCTATCCGCCCATTATCTAAGAAGCTAAATAACAAAAATGGTACCTCCAAGGGGATTCGAACCCCTGTTTCAGCCTTGAAAGGGCTGTGTCCTAGTCCCCTAGACGATGGAGGCATCGTTAATATTCTACAAAAAAGATAAAAATTGTCAACCACGCCAAAATTCTCCAATTTACTCTATTATAACCTAAAAAACAAAAAAAAGTATTTATTTTAAAGTTTGTATTAAAAAACCATAGTAAATATAAGACGAAATAGAGATTATAATCACTATCCATATAACTGGTTTTTTATAATAAAGAGATAAAAAGCTTATTATCATAACCAAAAAGGTGAATGGGTCAACTATAGTTTGAGGAAAAAATTGAACCCCCAAAGACAAGAGAAGCGAAGTAAGAGATGTAATCACACCTATCATGCCTCTATAGAACCAAATCTTCCTACTCAACATGTCATAAAATGGATTAACTAATATTAACAAAACTATAGGAGGCAAAAAAGTAAACAAAAAAGCCAACATTGCACCTAAAATACCCCCATAGACATATCCAATGTATCCAGAAAGACAAAGAACTGGACCAGGGGTAATTTGACTAATAAGAACAGCATCCAAATAAGCGTTTTGAGTTAAAATATTGTTGTCCACAACGAATGTCTTATGATATAGAGGTAGAGCTGACTGAGCACCTCCAAACGCAAGCAAGCTGATCTTACTCAAAACGATACAAAAATAAATAAATTTTGGAAAGAAGATAAAGACAACAAGGTACAATGACACTAACATTAAAAAAGCATATATGAACTCTTTATATGAAAATTTTTCAATAGCCAAACTTCTTATAGGCGGCACGTCGATTTTAAATAAAAATGCTCCAAAAAAAAATGAAAATATAAATACGTATACAATTTCAACATTATGCAAAAAAATGACGAAAGAAAAAAGAAGCAGTATTATTTGCTTTCCAGATTTAATATACTTTTTAAAAAATTGTAAAAATGCAACGAAAAAAAATGCGACCACAAAGGGCTTTAAACCTTTAAAAACCAAATTTATTATAGTTGGATTACCATGTGAGTTTAAAAATGCAAAGAGTATCATCATCAATATTGATGGAAAAACAATCGCAAGAGAGCAGATAATTCCATACCAAAAGCCAAACGCCCTATAAGCTATAAAGCCTACAAGATTGCTAATAATCGAACCAGGTAAAAACTCTGTAAGAGTAATGCCTCTTAAAAATGAATTATCACTTACACATGAGTATTTCCTAACAAACTCATTTCTTAGAGTAGGTAACATTGCAACTCCACCAAATGCAGTAGAGCCCAAATACAAACATTTTATAAAAAAATGCAAGGGAGTAGGACAAGAATTAATAATTTTTTTCATATAAATGATTTTATCATAGATAGCTCTACAGTTAAGATGTTTATTGATACAATCATTGATATAATTAAATCCCAAAAAATAAAATAACAAAAATTTAAAATAACAAAAATTGCTATATATTTTTGAATCCATTTTTCATAATCGTTTCATAATCAGTTTCAGGCAAAATAGAGTCACTAAAAACAGGCCTGAAAACAATCTCTAGGATATTTTCAACAAAGACAAGTTTGCTATCATTGATGATTCCAAATACTCTATAGAATCAGGGAATACTTAATGTTGTAATTTTTCTTCTCACTAGCAACATAATATCTGTCTAAAAATGCGCCTTTATAGAGAAATATTTGTACCTTCTTTCTTGCATTATCCAAGAAAAACAATTAGCCTACATTTTATTTATTAGCACTTTAATTTATATTTTTTTTAATCTTTATTTGATATTCTCCTTTAAAAAGCTGATAGCAACGGACCAGGATCTCTTGTCTGCCAATTTATTATAAGCTACTCCTTTGGATGGATCTGTGCCTGCTTTTTTATTAGTAAATGAATGAACGCTGTTACCATAAAAAACAAACGACCAGTCAGCTTTTACTTTTCTTAACTCCTCTTGAAATTTCAGTACTTGTTCGATTGGCACATGTGGATCGTCTGCCCCATGCAAAGCTAATACTTTAGGCTTAAAGTTTCCGGGGACAGCTTCTAATGGAGTATCTAGGCCTGCATGAAAAACTACCACATTTTTAAGATCAGCACCACTCCTCGCTAATTCAAGCGCTACTGTCCCTCCAAAACAGTACCCTATTGCAGATATATTATTTTTCTTAACGACATCAAGTTTTTTAAATTCTTCAAAAGATGAATTAGCTCTTTCTCGCATTAAAAGTCTGTTGTTTTTATAAATAGAAGAGAGCTCCAATGCTTCTTTTTGATCCTTTGCTATTTTACCATCTCCATAAACATCAGCAACCAGAACTATAAATCCTTCTTTTACAAAATTTCTTGCTTTCTCAAGGGCAAAATCACTCATACCCAACCAATCAGAAAATAACAAAATCCCAGGAAGTTTAACTTTATTATTCGAATCATAAAAAAGAACGCTTTTTAAGATAGTTTTCTCTGAATAATATGAAATATTTTTCTTTTTAATACTGATATTTAAAGCATTAGTGGGGCTACATTCATAAATCAAAGAACTTTTTTTCACGCTTTACCCCCTTAAAATAACTTATTAAAAATGGCGCGCCCGACAGGATTCGAACCTGTGACCTACGGATTAGAAGTCCGCCGCTCTGTCCAACTGAGCTACGGGCGCTCCAAATACATGGAGCGGGAGACGAGATTCGAACCCGCGACCCTCAGCTTGGAAGGCTGATGCTCTACCGACTGAGCTACTCCCGCTCACATGTTGAAATTATAAACTAAAAAAGCAAAATTGCCAACCCCTAGATCTCCACAAACTTTTCATTTTTAACTTCATAAACAGTAATCACTTTATTAGTTGTATCACCATTGGGCGCAAATGTCGTTTTTCCAAGTACACCATTATAATTAGTTTCATCAAGAAGTTTTATGAGAGCTTCGCCCTTGGCAGTTGGATCCTTTTCAAGCGCTGCTGCTAATATTTTTACAGCCTCATAAGCAAATATACCATACGCACCTGGTTCTCCATATTTAGCTTTATATACAGTCAAAAAATCCTTAGCGTTTGGATTTGTTTCAATATTGAGTCCTATATTCGTTACTATGTCACCGTTAGCAGCAGCCCCTGCTATTTTCAAGAATTGAGGATCATATAAGCCATCAGGCCCTACTAAAGGCATCTTCATACCCAAATCTCTCATCTGCTTAGTTATCAGGGCACCTTCAGGGTAATATCCCCCAAAATAAATAGCATCAGGCTTAAGAGTTTTAAATTTGGTTAAAATAGCCGAAAAGTCCTTTTGATCCTCAGATACACCCTCAAATGCTAAAACCTTCCCCCCTAATTTTTCAAAACTATTCTTGAATTCTGTAGCTACACCTTGTCCATATGCAGATTTATCTTGGAGAATTGCAATATTCTTATACCCTTTTTTAAACAGAAAATCTGCAGCAAAACTTCCCTGAACGTTATCAGTTGGAGCAACCCTAAAAATATTTTTTAGTCCCTGTTGAGTAAGTTCAGGGTTAGTAGAAACTGTTAACATTGGAATATTAGCTTGTGCATAAATTTTAGAAGCAGGTATTGAACATCCAGAATTTACGTGCCCTATTACTGCTACTATGCTTGGATCGCTGACAATTTTCTGCGCTACAGAAACAGCTTGTTTTGGATCTGCTGCATCATCAAATATTACTGCCTCTAATTTTTTCCCCTTAATTCCTCCCTTTGCATTAATTTCATCAATAGCCAAAATTGCAGAATTTTTCCAATCTTCACCATACTTTGCCTGTGAACCAGTCATAGGACCTACAACTGCAACCTTAATTGTAGAACTCGAGCTCTTTTGCTGATTTCCAGAACAACCAGCTAACAACAGGCCTACTCCTACTAAGACAAATGCTAAAAACATAAAACCCTTAAACTTTGAAAACAAATTAGCACCCCCTAAAAAAATTTTTTAACACATAATATTTTATTACATTATTTACTTAATAATATATAAAGATTTTTTATAGTATAAGCGTTATTTTATACCAAGCGCAGTCATAATGATATTCGGATTCTCCTTCAATCTTCTTCTTACATAAGATAACCATTCTTTACCGTATGGCACATATATCCTTAATCTATGCTTCTTAGAGAGTATAAAATCTCTTAATTCATCACCGATTCCCATTAACATTTGAAATTCATAATCGTTTGTTTTTAAATTATATTTCTCAATTAGTCTCATAGCATGAAATATTAATTTTTCATCATGAGTTGCAATACCAACATATGCTTTTTTACTAAAAAGCTTCTCCAAACAATAAATATAATTTTCATTAATCAGCTGTGGGTTTTTATAAGCAATTTTATACGGTTCAATATAAATACCCTTACAAAGTCTTATGTTCAAGGGTTTATCAGAAAGTCTTTCAATATCATCAACCGTCCTTCTTAAATAGGCCTGCAAAACTGTACCTACATGTCCTGGAAATTCCTCCCTTAAAAGCCTATACATTTTCAAAGTATCAGTTGTATACGGTGAATTTTCCATATCAATTCTCACAAAGTTATCTAACTCTTTAGCCCTTTTTACTATCTTTCTGATATTTTCATAGCAAAGTGCTTTATTTATAACAAGTCCCATCTGAGTGGGTTTCAAGGAGAGATTTGCGTTTAAAGATTCTTTTTTAATTGTTTCCAAAACCTTTATACATTCATTCCTAAAAAAAATAGTTTGATCTTCGTTAACTACTGATTCACCCAGGACATCAATAGTTGACATTATTCCCTTTGAGTTCAAATCGATTGTTGCCTTAATTGCATCAGAAAGGGATGGACCTGCAATATATTTTCTTGAAAAAAAATCTATAATCTGTTCCGGAATATAATCAATTATATTTGATGTAACAAAATTAAAGATATTATTTAACATTATTTGTCCTCCATAAAGGGATACTGAAAATTTTCAGGAGAATTGAAGGTTTCTTTGACAGATCTAGCGCTTGTCCATCTAATAAGGTTTAACAGACTACCTGCCTTATCATTTGTGCCACTCGCCCTAGCTCCTCCAAATGGTTGCTGTCCCACCACTGCACCTGTTGGTTTATCATTAATATAAAAATTACCTGCACTTGATTCAAGAATTTCAATAGCAAGATTTATAGCATCTCTATCTTGAGCAAATATTGCACCTGTTAATCCGTATATACTTGTTTTATCGCACAAATAAAGGGTATCTTCAAATTTATCATCATCATATGGATAAAACGTTACTACAGGACCGAATATTTCCTCCTCCATTGTTTTGAAATATGGATTTTCTGTAACAATCACTGTAGGATCTATAAAATAGCCTACGCTATCGTCACACTTTCCACCAAATAAAATTTTGGCTTCATTATGGTTTTTTGCATAATCTATATAAGACTTTATCTTCTCATAAGATTCTCGGTCTATAACTGCATTCATAAAATTTCTAAAGTCTTCCACTGACCCAATTTTTATTTTGCTAAGCTCATTTAAGAGGTCATCTTTAATTTTTTTAAACATTGATTTGGGAATATAAACTCTTGAAACTGCAGAGCACTTCTGTCCCTGATATTCAAAAGAACCTCTAATAATCGCTGTAATTAAACTTCTTGTATTGGCAGAATTATGTGCAAATATAAAATCCTTTCCTCCAGTTTCACCAACAATTCTTGGATAGGTTGTATAATTTGAAATATTATTAGCAATCGTTTTCCACATATAGTTAAAGGTATCATAACTTCCAGTAAAATGAAGGCCTGCAAACTCCCTTGCTGAAAAAACTAAATTACCTATAGCTGAACCCTTCGCAGGAACAAAATTGATCACCCCATCAGGAAGACCAGCTTCTTGTAATATCTTCATAAACATATAGGAAGGATAAACAGCACTTGATGCAGGTTTCCAAACAGAAACATTTCCCATTATTGCAGGTGCAGTAGGCAAATTGCCTGAAATTGAAACAAAATTAAATGGAGGAACAGCAAAAACAAAACCTTCAAGAGGTCTATATTGCATTCTGTTCCAAAAACCCTTTGGAGAAATGGGTTGATCTTCGTAAATCTTATTTGCAAACTTTACATTGAATCTTAAAAAATCAGCAAGTTCACAAACACAATCTATTTCTGCTTGAAATGCATTCTTGCTAATTGAAAGCATAGTTATAGCATTCATTACATATCGGTACTTTGTACTAAGTAGCTCAGCAGCCTTTAAAAAAATCGCTGCTCTTTCTTGAAAATCAACTTTTGACCAGACCTTTCTTGCATTCAAAGCAGATTCAATTGCTAAGCTTATCTCTTCTTTACCTGCCCGGTAATAATGTCCAAGCAGAATATCATGTTGATGTGGACATCTTATATCAATTTTGTCTTCAGTTTTAATCTCCTTACCACCAATGATTAATGGAATTTCAACATTTTCTGAAAGCACTTCCTTTAAAGCAGCTTTTAAATTATTTCTTTCTTTACTCCCCACCGCATAATCATAAACTGGTTCGTTGATTGGTTCTGGAATTTTTGCTATACAATTCCTCAAAGTTAAATCCTCCCTCTACATAAAATAAATAATTAATTAATTATTATAAGTTACTTTTTTGACTTAAAACAATATCAAAATTTTCAAAAGCTCTAAAATACTCTCTTTTTAATTCCTCGTATACTAAATGAGTGTAAATTTGAGTAGTCGAAATAGACTCATGACCGAGTATCTCCTGTATAGTTTTAATGCTAGCACCTCCACTAAGCAAATGGGTAGCAAGTGAATGTCTAAAAATATGTGGATGTAATTTCAAATTCAAGGAATTTCCTACCATTTTACAGACTTTCCAAATATATTGTCTTGAAATAGGTTTTCCCCTAGAATTAACAAAGATATTTTCGCACTTTGGTTTTAAATTTTGTTGCCTATATGCTAAGTATGATTTAAATAATTCTAAGAGGTCATGATGAAAGGGAATAATTCTTTCCTTTGAGCCCTTTCCAAAAATCCTTATATCCTTTCTCTCGAAATTTACATTATCAATTTTCAGATCTAATAATTCAGAAATTCTCATCCCAGTAAAATATAACATCTTAAAAATAAGCAATTCTCTAATAGTAAACAACCCAGAATTAGACATAAATTTAAAAATTCTCGTTATATCTTCCTTAGACAAAAAGATCGGTAATCTCTTTTCTTTTTTCGGTAAAAAAACTTCTGGAATTTTTCCTTTATAATAGCCTTCTTGAAATGAAAAAATAAAAAATTGCTTAATTGCAACCAACTTCCGTTCAAGGGAAGAGGCTTTATAATTGCTTGAGATTAAATGATCTGAATAATAAAGCAACAACTTTTCAATACCAATATCATCATTTATGGTATTTTTAAAAAAATTAAAGAAAGCCTGTATATCACATCTATAAGAGTTTACAGTATTTTGAGAATATCCTCTTATAAAAAAAAGATAGCTCACAAAGGCATTTAGAGCTTCATTGCCTTCTTGTAAGATAAAGGACTGCAAGCACTGTTTTTGCGTCTTTAATCTTCCTCTCTAATACCATCTTTTCTAGGTCTTTTATATTATATTTAACAACATTAATTACTTCATCTTCATCAGGATTAACCCCAACATACTCTAAATCCTCACAAAGCATAATATGCATATATTCATCAGTAAATCCTGGAGTCGTGTATAAAGAAAAAATCCTCTTAACTTTATTAGGTCTATAACCTGTTTCCTCAATAAGTTCTCTTACTGCAGCAGCTTCTGGAGATTCATTAGGATCCATTTTTCCTGCTGGAATTTCTAATAATTTTTCCCCAGGTGCATATCTAAATTGTTCTACTAGAATGATTTCTTCTTCATTTAGCAAAGCAATTATACCTACCGCATTAGAGAACTCTACTACTTCCATCCAAGTTCTGTGCTCTTGCTTTCCCTTTTTGATTTTTACCCAATCTCTTCTTACTTTAATTATCTTGCCAGAATACATATATTCTGTATATACTTTATCTTTCTTCATTCCTTAAGCACTCCCTTAATTAATAATTTGTTTCATTCATTTCTACAAAGCATTGCATTCTTATGTGCACTAAAACCTTCTACCTCTGCTATCAACGAGGCATTTAAAAGTTTTTTTAAAGCATTTTTACTTTTTATTTTAGAAAAATTTACTCTTTTTAGAAAGTCATATACGTTTATCCCAGAGAAATAGCGAGCGCTGCCTGAAGTTGGTAAAACGTGACTAGGTCCAAGTATATAGTCTCCAAACGGTTCACAGGTCAAATTTCCCAAAAACACGGTACCTGCATTTTGGACTCTATCAAAGAGCTCTTCAGAATTTTCGCAGGCAATTTCAAGGTGTTCGGGAGCTAAAATATTTGAAATACTTATCGCGTCTTCAAGAGTAGGAGCAAATCCAAAAAACGAATTTTGAAGTGAAGATTCTATTATGTGTTTGTTAAAAACTTTAAGAGCAAACTCTTCAACTTTAGCCTTTACTTCTTTTAAGAATTCAATATCAGTGGATATCAAACCAGTCTTTGCATTTTTATCATGTTCTGCTTGCGATAGAAAATCCCAGGCGATCCAAGATGGATTCACTTTACCATCAGAAACTATAAGTATTTCAGAAGGACCCGCCATCATATCAATAGCCACTTCTCCGAAAAATTGCTTTTTGGCAATGCTAACAAAATCATTACCAGGACCAAAAATCTTATCAACTTTCTTAATTCCCAACCCCAAAGCCATAGAAGCAATGGCTTGAATCCCAGAAAGTTTTACTACTTTTACCTTTTTGCAATTGCAAGCAAGAATAGCTGAAGCTATGTATGGATTTATTTTTCCCTTGTTTGGCTTTGAGCATACATATATATTGTTAACTCCCGCAACATCCGCAATAACTACAGTCATAAGAATTGTTGAGGGATATGCACTCAATCCTCCAGGAACATAAATACCCACATTCTCAATTGGAGTCCACTTAAATCCTGACTCTGATTCATCTGTCTCATATTTGAAAGATTCAACTTTAACGCCTTCATGGTACCTTCTTATTCTTTGGGCAGAGTACCTTAAAGCATCTGAAACGTCAAGCGGTACAAGTTTTGCCTGAGAAATTATCTCTTCTTCAGATACTATTAACCCCATGGATAAATCATAATCATCAAATTTTTTAGAATATTCCTTTACTGCTTCAAGGCCTCTTGCTTTAATGTCATTTATAATACTTATAACGTCTTCCATAACTTTATTGTTTTGAAAAGACAAATTTCTCTTCCACAATCTTTGGAGCTCTGCCTCCTTTTTTAACAAAAGAAAATCATCAATCAATATCATTTAATTACCTCCACAACTCTTGATATAAATTCGCTTATCTCTTTTCTCTTTAGTCTATATTTAGCATCATTAACAACTAAACGACAAGTTGAATGTAATATCGTTTCAATTTCTATAAGGTTATTGGCCTTTAGAGTATTCCCTGTAGAAACTAGATCGATTATTGCATCAGAAAGGCCTACAATAGGTGAAAGTTCTACAGAACCTCCAAGTGGAAAAATTCTAACCTGAATTCCTCTTTCAATAAAAAATTTTTTTGAGAGATTTTGATATTTTGACCCTACCTTCACAAGGGAGTGAAAGTCATCTACAGATTTATAAGGGCTATAGCTTGGAACGGCAACAGATAACCTGCATTGACCATAACCCAAATCTAAAATCTCAAAACAAGACATTGATGTTTCTTCAATAACATCTTTACCAATAAAAGCGACATCTACAACGCCTTCTTCTACATAAAGCGGCATATCAAATGGCCTAACTATTACTAAAGACAACTGCTGATTTGAATCTTCTATCAAAAGCTTTCTACCAAATTCAGAGGGAATTTTATACCCAGAATTTTGCAGCAACTTTATAGACGGATTAAATAGAACTCCTTTCGGCACAGCTATTTTAAGCATTAACAAAAAGTCATCCTTTCTCTGTTTCCACTAAGAGTATCAACAATCCAACCTGATACTCCTGAGGATTCCAATTTCAGTATATAAACCATTCTTTTTGCCCTCTTATTTTTTGAAAATTCCAAAGCTTCATTAAAATCTCTACTCCTTAGATCCATTTCAACCTTGATACCTTGATCCCTGTAAGAAGCAGCCAAATTCCACACCCAGTGCAAGGGTATACCGTCATTAAAACATAAGAGCACATCAACATTTATTGGTTTTAGATAATTTGTCTTTAAAATTTCATAAACCTTATCTAAATCAATAGCAAACCCAGAAGAAGGGCAATTAAAATTGAACAAAGAGTATAGATCATCGTATCTGCCACCACCACCTATTGAATTTGGTGAACCAGGAACAAAAACTTGGAAAATAAAACCGGTATAATATGAAATTTCATTAATTAAAGAAAGATTAATGTAGTGTTTTACTCCAGCACTTTTGATTTCAAAACTTATCCTTTCCAAATTTTTAAAAGCAGGGAGCAAAAAATCAGGAATCAATTCAATTCTAGAAAAAACCTCATCTGGCGTTCCTGTAAGACTTGGCAAATTTTTAATAAAATTAGAAATCTTAGGATCTTTAATTTCATTTGCAATATAGTTTAATGTTACCCAATCTTTTTTTAAAAAAGAATCAAATAACACTTTTCTGTAATGTTTAATTATGTCTAAATCTAAAAGTTTTTTTAATATTTCAAAGTTTCCAATTTCAAGATAAATCTCATTAAATCCAATTTCTTTTAAAGTCATAAAAATCAATACAGCAAGTTCAACGTCAGCTAAAGTGTTCTTATCAGCTCCAATAATCTCTACTCCACATTGTCTTATTACACTATGTTCTGAGGTAACCCTAAAAACATCAGATGAATAAAAATATTTCAAAGGAAATGGCCCGCTTTTTTTCCTAGCAGAAACCATCCTTGCAATAGAAACAGTTAAGTCAGGACTAAGAACGCTAACCTTCCCAAATCTGTCAATAAACCTAATTGTTTTTTCGATAAGTTTCTCATCGAGCGCTACCTGCAATTTGTCCCAGTTCTCTAAAACTGGTGCAGCTATCATCACAAACCCATTTTTTTTCCAAAATCTTTTTATTTTATCTTCTATTGTACTTCTGCACAAAAACTCTTCAGGTAGCAATTCTACGGATCCAGAAAAAGATTTATCCACATTAAATAACACCCCTTTAAAATAAATTTAATTTTAACTTAATTATAATTAGTTTCTTTACTAGTTATTTTCTTCCAACCAACACTCAATACCTCTAAACTTGCTAATTCTTTCTATAATATCACTTTGGGTATCCACAAAATAATTCGAATCAGCTAAACAAAGTTTTTCCATATTATCGCTTACATAGTGAATGACTAAAGGTATATCTCCCTTTAGGGCTAAAAGTTCCTCCTTTAATCTCATAATTGAACCTTCGGAACACAACTTACCATAAAATTTTATATGAAATATTTTTCTATTAATTTTTCCAATTTGATCTATGATTATCCGTGATTCCTCATCTTTTTTTATAAGTCTCCCTTCAACCCAAACGATATCATTTTCTTTTAATTCATCAATAATAGTTTTGTCCTTTTTCGAGTATATGCACTCTATACTCCCAGTCAAATCTTCGATGTTCAAGACAAAGAAAAATGAGCCGTCTTTTTTGAAAACCTGTTTTTTACTAAAAATAATACCGCACACCTTTACTCTCTCAACTTCAACTTCATTCAAAGAACAGATATTGAAATTTGCAATACTCTCTATCAGAAATTTATAAGGCTTAAGCGGATGTCCACTAACATAAAGTCCAAGAACCTCTTTTTCAAAAGCAAGCTTTAAACCTGGGTCGAAATCCTTTTTAGGAACAATTTCAATATCATCAAAGTAAAGCTCTTCTTCATCCAGGGTATCATTGAACAAACTTTGCCCACTTTCTGTTTTTGTACCCCTTTTTACCATTGTCAAAACTTCATCTAATTGATCCAAAAGAGTAAGTCTATCATTATATAAACTATCAAGTGCGCCAGCCTTTATAAGACTTTCATAAATCTTCTTGTTAACAGATTTCGAACTAGTTCTACAAATAAAATCTTTCAAATTTTTAAAGTTGCCGCCAGATAGTCTACTTGAGATTATTGAATCAATTGCAGCTTTACCAACACCTTTGATTGCAGAAAGTCCAAACCTGATTTTATTTCCTATCACAGTAAAACTCTCTTCACTTTCATTTACATCAGGAGATAAAACCTCAACTCCAAATTTTTTAGCTTCTTTTATGTACTCAGCAACCTTATCCGTATCTGAAGCTATAGAAGATAACAATGCTGCCATATATTCAGGAGTATAGTGAACCTTTAACCAAGCAGTTCTATAAGTTATAAGAGCATAAGACGCACTATGAGATTTGTTAAATCCATACTCAGCAAATTTTGCCATATCATCAAATATTTTTTCAGCCTGTTCCTTTGAAATCAAACCTTTGTTTATAGCCCCTTCTACAAACTTTGGTTTCTGTGCCGCCATTACTTCTGCCTTCTTTTTGCCCATTGCTCTTCTCAAAAGGTCTGCTTCTCCCAGAGAAAATCCTGCTAGTACGCTTGCAAGTTGCATTATTTGCTCTTGATAAATCATAACCCCATAAGTCTCAGAAAGTATTGGCTCAACATCCTTATGAATAAAAACAACAGGTTCTTTCTTATGTTTACGTCTAATAAATTGCTCAAGCATTCCAGAATTCATTGGGCCAGGCCTATATAGAGCAAGTATTGCTATTAAATCCTCAAATTTATCAGGCTTAACCTCTTTCAATAATTGTTGCATTCCTGAACTTTCAAGCTGAAATACTCCAAGGGTTTCACCTTTTTCTAAAAGCTCATAAACTTTAGGATCATCAAGGGGAATATTTTCTATGTTAACTTTAAAGCCTCTAGTTTTCTCAATTAACTCAAGTGTTTTACCTATTACTGTTAGATTTCTTAAGCCTAATAAATCCATCTTTAGAAATCCTGATTTTTCAACATCTTCCATAGGCCACTGGGTTACTGGAACTTCACCTTCAGATGGCCTTTGTAGCGGTATCAAATCATAAATAGGAAAGGGAGAGATAACTACTCCCGCAGCGTGAACAGAACTATGACGCGTAAGCCCTTCTAATTTTATACTTTTTTCCCAGAGTTCTTTTAAAGACGGGTTAGAATTTAAAAATTGCTTGACTTCCTGCAGTTCTTCAGCCTCTTTTAATGTTGTTTGTGAACCAGGTTTGTTAGGAATTAATTTTGCAAGCTTATCAACAATGCTCAATGGCTTTCCTAAAGTTCTGCCAACATCTCTAATCACTGCTCTTGCATTCATAGTGCCAAAGGTACCAATTTGTGCTACATTCTCTTGGCCATATCTTCTAACTAAATAATTTAAGACCTCTGCCCTCTTCTCTATGCAAAAATCTACGTCTATGTCTGGTGGGCTTACTCTTTCTGGATTTAAAAATCTTTCAAATAGTAAATTATATTTCAACGGATCAATATCAGTTATTCCGAGAACATATGCAACCAAACTCCCTGCGGCTGAACCCCTACCAGGTCCAACTTGGATTCCGTGCTCTTTTGCATAGTTAATATAGTCAGATACTATTAAAAAATAACCTTCGTATCCCGTTTTGTGAATTATATCGAGCTCAAATTTTAAACGTTCCTCAACCTCTTTAGTAACATTGCCATTATATCTTCGAATTAAACCCCTTTCAATTAACATATTCAAATATTCCCTTTCTGTCATACCATTAGGACAAGGAAACCTGGGTACTGTTACCTTACCAATAGGCAAATCTAAATTGCATTTATCAGCAATTATCAAAGTATTTTCAACAGCTTCATCACAATATGAAAAAAGCTCCTTCATTTCTTCAGCACTTTTAAAATATAAAGAGTCGGTATTAAATTTCATTCTATTTTCATCATGAACTGTTTTTTTTGTCTGGATACAAAGTAGAACGTCATGAAATTCAGCATCCTCTTTGTTTGTATAATGGGAATCATTTGTTGCTATCAAAGGAATTTTTAAATCCTGAGCTATGTTTATCATTATTGGAATTAATTTCTTTTCTTCAGGCAAACCGTGATCTTGTATTTCAAGATAAAAGTCATCACCAAATTGTTGTTTAAAAACTTTAGCAAGTTCTACTGCTTGATCCTTTTTATTAGAAAGAATTAACTGTGGTATTTTTCCATACATACACGCGCTAGAAACCAAAAGACCTTCTTTGTTTTCAAATAATGTTTTTAGATCAATTCTCGGTTTATAGTAAAATCCTCTAAGATAACCAAAAGAAACCAATTTTACTAAATTCTTATAACCACTAAAATCTTTCGCGATGAGAATTAAGTGAGATAAATGAGACTCAGAATTCGCATTAGATCTCACTTGCTTATTCATATCGTCTGTAATATAGACTTCACATCCTATTAAAGGCTTTATGTTATGTTCCTTTGCTAAAGAGTAAAATTTAAGAGAACCATACATATTACCGTGATCAGTCAGGGCAAATGCATGCATTTTGTTATTTTCTGCTTTAATAACTAGGTCCTCTAACCTACTTGCTCCATCTAGTAAACTATACTCGCTATGAACGTGAAGGTGCACAAAACTCATATCAATTACCCTTATTTGAAAATTCTACAAAACCCAGGTCTCTATCATAAACAATTTTCCACAAACCATTCTCTTTCCTTAAAACATATTGCGTCATTTTTCTGTCTCCTCCTATCAAAGTCACAAGAACATTAACGTAAGCTTCATTATCAATAGTTTTAACATCAACTACCCTATATCTTACTTCCTGATAAATATTTCTTGTCCACCCACTATAAGCAATTCCATACAACTCTTTTTTAAAAATAGATGGATAATTAGTGTATATCTCATAAAAATCGTCATTTTTCTTGCCATCTAAATATTTTTCAACTACAAAGCTAGGAGTCTCAGAGCTTATATAATATTTTGGCCCCACTTGATTAATAAACCAATAAAGGGGCAGAAAAATTACTATAAACATTGCTATCAGAATTTTGAAAAATCTTTTAACATGCCACCATAATTTGTCAAACATAATTTATTAAAACACCCTTTTTCCCCTTTTTATAAAGAAAATCATTAGGCCTTCTTCTTTAAAAAAGAGAATTTTTTTTTCATAAGTTTCTCACTTCTAATAGTCTTTATCAAATTTTCAAACTCATCAAGATCAAGAGAGTTTATAATATCATTTTTCCTTAAATAAGATTTCCTTGCAGTCATAACAGAACAATAAAACCTTGTATTAAATTGTTTAATATTATGGAGATCGGTATTTACTGCATATAAATTTTTAAACCTATCTTTATAAAGTTTAATCGAACTTGAATCCAAATCTAACCTAGCTGGATTCCCATTAATTTCAATTATAGTCTTGTATTCCGAAGCTAACTTCAACAATCTTTCAAGATCAACGCTATATATAGGCAAAAAACCTACAAGTCTTCCACTTATATGACCAATCATGTGCACATAAGGATTCTTAATAGCCCTTTCGAGCCTTGAAGTCATAGCATTTTTATCAAGATCATAGTTAAGGTGTATTGATGCTATTACAAAATCCAAATTTTCTAAAATCAAATCAGGATAATCTAGAGATCCATCTTCTAATATGTCAACTTCCGCACCTTTAAATATTTTAAAGTTTTTAATATTTTTATTTAACCTGTCAATTAGATCATTTTTCTCCATTAATTTGTCAATATCTAACCCTCTTCCCTGAGAAAGAGAGACTGAATGATCAGTTAAAACTATATATTGGTAACCTTTAGAAATATAAAAGTCTACTAATTCTTCAATTGAATTACCACCGTCACTAAAATTTGTATGAACATGTAAATCTGATTTAATATCACTAAACTTTACAATATTCAGTTCTTCCTTATTTTTAAAAAATTCACACCCACCACATCTTAACTCAGGATAGATATAATTGAAACCAAGTTTTTCATAAAGATCCTTTTCACTATTCACTTCTAATTGTTTATTATCAATAAAGAAATTATGTTGAAAAACCTCAAATGATTTAAAATTTTGTCTTGCTAAATCAATAAATATTTCGTTATGTCTTAAGGTCCCACTCAAGAACCACTTTTGAGTTACAAAATTTTTATTTATCAAGTAAATTTTAACTTCCATTTGGTTTTCAGTATCATAAAGCAATATATAAAAGTTTGTTTCATATAAATATTTAAAATTTTTCCAATTAATATTTTGAAAATTTAAGTTATTTTTTAAAACTAATTCCAATGGATAAACCATTTCTTCAAATCTTAAAAGAGAGCCAACTGGTTCTAAGGAAGCACAAAACTCTTTTAGTTTTTTAAAACATCTAATTGCTTCCCCAATTGGTCTTTTAGAGCTCTTAAAATACAAAAGAAAGAAATCGTAAAATTTTGACTCCTTAAAATAATTATTAAGAGCTTCTCTAAATTCTTTTTTAAAATAGTATGCCCTATAAGTAGATAAAGGACCATATATATTATTTTTGGCTAAAAGTTCATCATCTAATACACTACCGCAAAATTTAAAAAGAGCTTTATTAAAATTATTTATTTTACTTAACTTTGTTTCTTCTTCCGTTTTTATTCCAGCAAACATCTTTCTTAACTTTAACTTCATACTTGATGAAAGCTGGCTTTCATCCTCTCCAAATACGATTTTATAAGATTCTTTATTCCATTTAAAAACAATATCATAAGCTAAGCAAAACTCAGAAACATTACTAACATTTATTAATTCGTGAAAATCTATTATTTTCTTTAATCTTCTGGCTACATCAGCTGCTCTTTGATTGCTTTTATAATTTAACTTTTCCATGGCAAAGAAAAATTAAGCGGAAAATATTTGAAAAAATTAGTATTAAATTCCAACAAATAGTTGACAGTTTGTGAACTCTTCCATTGATCTGAAAAAAGCATATACATTTTTGCCCAGTCAATAGATTTAACTACTAAACTTATTATCAAGATAGACAAAAAAACATTTACAAACCCAGCCAGAAAGGAATTTTTAGATATTCTTGTTATACCTAAAATATCTGCCATCAATAATAAAAACTTACCAATTAAGGCGTTAAGCATAAGAAGAGTGAAAACAAAAGAAATACTTATAAGACTATTCCCACTAAACAGCAAAGCTTTTGAAAAAAATGTTATTGCAATATTTATTAAATGAGGTGTGAAATATAGCGATAGAAAAAAGGCAAATACAAAAGTAAAAACTACAATTAAACCGGTTTTGTAACCACTAAAAAAAGAAATTACAAAAGCTACCAATATTAGCAAATCAATCAAATTCATAAATTTAACTTAGCCTCACTATCAGATGATAAATGAAGGAAATTATTTAGTAATTACTTTCACTTCTAATTTGAATTCCCAAATTATCTTTCAATCTTTTTATAATTTTCTCTAGCCACTCGTTTATTTCTTCGTTAGATAAAGTCTTTTCCTCACTCCTAAATCTTAAACTCAAAGTTATACTTTTCATATTTTCTGGAATACCATGCCCTTGATAAACGTCAAGAATAGTAATATTTTCAAGTATTGGACAATTTAACGCTTTTAATTCATTATTAATTTTAGAATAAAAAATTTCATTTGATATAAGCATTGAAATATCT
>NZ_JBRCUV010000031.1:0-41264 GCF_053498235.1 Thermodesulfobium sp. | reverse complement strand
AGATGAAAGTATAACTAAGATTGTTGAAAACGGGAAGAAGCATGTTGTTGAGAATTTTTCACTTGATAAAATGGTAAATGCTTACTTTGAGATATATAAATCATTATTAAATAGATCTTAAAAAATAATTAATATTAGTATTTTTTAAGAAAAATGAGGAGGAATATTTGGATAAAATTGCACTAGAAGGCGGAAAGCCTCAAAGAGAAGATTTTTTGGTTTTTGGAAAACCTAGAATTGAAGAAGATGAAATTGAAGAAGTAGTTAAAACACTTAGATCTGGATGGATTTCAACAGGTCCGAGAGTAAAAGAGTTTGAAGAAAGGTTTTCTGAGTACGTTGGTATAAAAAACTGTATTGCTCTTAATTCGTGCACGGCGGGTCTTTTTCTTGCACTTTTTCTTGCAGGTATTAAAGGCAAAGATGAAGTTATTACTACCACACTTACCTTTGCATCAAGTGCGAACGTTATAGAGCATTGTGGTGCAAAACCTGTGTTTGTTGATATAAAAGAATCAGATCTCAATTTTGATGAAGATCTCATCGAATCGAAAATAAATGAAAATACTAAGGCAATAATTTCTGTGCATATGGCTGGAAATTCTTGTAATATTGAGAAGATTAGTACTATTGTAAAAAAATATAATTTAATCTGGATTAATGATACAGCCCACGCTATTGAAACAGAATGGGATGGCAAAAAAATTTCTCATTATGGAGATTTCTCAAGTTACAGCTTTTATGCTACAAAAAATATTACTACAGCTGAAGGCGGTATGTTGGTTGTAAAAGATGATAACCTCTATGCGAGAGGGAGAATATTATCACTGCATGGTATATCAAGAGATGCTTGGAAAAGATATTCTTCTGAAGGTTTCAAACATTATGAAGTTGTTGAGCCTGGATTTAAATACAATATGACCGATATTCAAGCTGCTTTAGGCATAAAGCAATTGGAAAAGATAGAGAAATATTGGAAAATTAGAAATGAAATTGCAAATATGTATATCAAAAAATTTTCGGAAGTTGAGGAAGTAGAACCTATTGAATATTCATTTGATAGAAGAAGACCTTCTTATCACCTTTTTATTTTAAAACTTATTGATAATAGCATTTCAAGAGATTTTATGATGGATGCCTTGAAACATGAAAATATTGGAACTGGAATACATTATTTGCCGCTTCATATGCAAAGATATTATAAAGAGAAATACTCTTTGAAAGAAGACAACTTTCCTATTGCTACAAAGATAGGCAAACAAATCTTTTCTGTTCCGATAGGTGCAAATATTACAGAAAAAGATGTAAATGATGTGGTTTGTGCTATCAAAAAGATTATTTATTTTGCTAAGAAAAAGGTATTTTGATATTTTAAACTAGAAAGGAATATTTAATGTTTTCTAAGATCAACAATTTCTCTCTAAAATTTAATACTTCAAAGAAAATTTTGGTCATTGGTGACATTATGCTAGATGAATATTGGTTTGGAGATATGGAAAGGATTTCTCCAGAGGCACCAGTGCCAGTTTTAAAATATATCAATAGTGAATTTAGACTTGGGGGGGCTGCAAACGTTGCAAAAAATTTAACTGCTTTGGGAGCAAATGTTTCAATTGTTGGAATTGTAGGGGATGATGCCCAATCCAGCAAGATTAAAGAGCTTCTGTGTGATTCAAATATAGATACTTCAGGCTTGATTGTTTCTAAAAAGAGACCAACAACAAGAAAACTTAGATTAATTGCAAGGAAGCAACAAGTTTTGAGAGTGGATAGTGAAGACTCAAGTAATATTGATAACGATGAACTTGAGGAGGTAATAAAATCCTTAAAGGAGCAGATACTTGATTCTGGTGCTATAATAGTTTCCGATTATAGAAAGGGAATTATTACTAAAGAGATAATTGATTTTTTAGTAAATTCAATTGATGATAGAATATGTGTAGCCGATTCAAAAGCCAAAAATTATCTATTATTTAAAGGATTTACGACAGTTGCCCCGAATCTTAAAGAAGTTGAAGCTATTTTTGATAAGAAATTAGTCAGTGAAGAAGATATTGTTAGTTGTGGTCGAGAACTTTTAAGGCTTCTTGGTAGCAAAGCTGTGCACATTACAAGAGGGGCAGATGGCATATCTCTTTTTACTCAGGATCTAACTGTGAATTTTCCCGCTTTTTCGAGCGAGGTATATGATGTGACTGGTGCTGGAGATACCGTTACAGCAGTTTTGACTTTATCTTTAATGTCTGGTTTTGATATGATACATTCAACATTTTTGGCAAACGTTGCTGCTGCAATAGTTGTGAGAAAAGTGGGAACGTCGACTACTAATATTCATGAGATAGAAAGATATCTTAGAGAAGAGGAAATTAAAGATTTATATAATAAAATTGTTTTAAATTCTCAAACAAATGGCTAAATTTAAATATTTTATAAGTATAGACAAGTTTGAAAGGGAGTTTGAAATTGAAAAAAATTTCAGATATTTTTAGAACCTTTGATGAGATATTGCCTTTAGTAGAGGATAAAAAAGTTGTCTTTACTAACGGATGTTTTGATATCATTCATGAGGGACATATTAGACTTTTTGAATTTGCCAAGAGTTTGGGAGACTGTTTGGTTGTAGGGATAAATTCTGATAGTTCAGTACGAGCCTTGAAAGGTAATTCAAGACCGATAAATAGTGAATCAAGTAGAGCCTATACGGTAGCCTCGATCAGGTTTATAGATTATTGTTTTATATTTAATGAACTTAATCCAATATCTTTAATTGAAAGATTAAAGCCCTTAATTCACGTAAAGGGTGGAGATTATAAAATTGAAGAATTACCTGAAACTGAGGTAGTACGTCATTATGGTGGTAAAGTAGTAATATTTCCATTTTATAGAGATTTTTCTACGACAAATATTTTGAAAAAGATAAAAAGCCTTTGAAAGAGCTCTGTTTATTTGCATTTAGTTTATAAATTATTTATGATAATAAGGAATAATTTATTTCTGAGGTGATAATGAAAGTTTTAATTTTTGGTGGAACCGGATTTATAGGTAAAAGAGTTGTAAAGTTGTTGCTTGAGAAAGGAAATAGGGTGATTATCTTTTCTCATAAAAGAAAACTTTATGAAGAAAAGGGCGTCGAATATATAAACGGAGATATATTAGATAAAAATGCTATAAAGGAAGCTTTAAACTTAGACCCAGATTTAGTTATTAATCTTGTTGGTATAATTAGAGAGATTCCAAAAAGAGGAATTACTTTTAAGGCAATGCACTTTGATGCTGTAGAGAAATTAGTAAATTCTTTATTAGATTTTAATAACAACATCCCTCTGATACAAATGAGTGCTAATGGGGTTGAAACTGGAAAAGATATTACTGATTATTTTAAGTATAAATATAAAGCTGAAGAAAAAATAAAATCTAGCGGTTTGAAATATGCAATTATCAGACCATCAATTGTAATTGGTGAGGACGAAGGTATTGTAAAGGATCTTTCTTCTATTTTGAAATTTGGTATATTCCCTTTACCAAAGATTAATGTAAAATTTTCTCCAATTAGAGTAGAGGTAGTTGCGGAGAGGATTGTAGGAATAGCAGAAGATATTTTGAAAGGTAAATTAGAATCAAATGTAATAAAGTTATGCGGCGAAGAAGAGATGAATTTTAGAGAACTTATTGAGTATATAGCAAGTATTAATAAAAAAAAGGTTATCTTTATTCCAACCCCTCTACTTTTATTTAGAATAGTAGCCTTTTTGGGAGACAAGTTTAGCTTTATACCATTAAACACAACTACTTTAAAAATGCTTCTTCAAGGAAACATTTGCTCAAATAATACAAATTATGTAAGATATTAAAAAATTTAGTTCATTTGAGGAGGTATATTATTTGTGGAAGAAATTTCAAAGTTTAAAATTACGAGAAGAGGATATGGTCTTGACGAAATTGCTTTAAGGCCAACAGAACGGACTATTGATCCAGAAGATGTTGATATATCTGTTAAAATTGGTTGCTATGAATTTGATATTCCTGTTATTGCTTCGGCAATGGATTCTGTAGTAAATCCTCATATTGCTGTTGAACTTTCAAAGTATGGTGCCTTAGGCGTAATTAATCTACAAGGTATTCAGACGAGATATGATGATCCAGTTCCTGTTCTTGAGGAAATTGTTGCTGCCTCTACGGATGATTTTGTAACTGTTATGCAAAGACTTTATGAAGAGCCTATTAAACCAGAATTAATAGTAAAAAGAATCCAGGAAATAAAATCTCAGGGTGGAATTGCTGCTGTATCAAGTGTTCCACAAATGGCTGCTGAATTTGGTCCAATCGCAAAGGATGCTGGTGCCGATATATTTGTTCTTCAAGCGACTGTTATTGCTCCTAAACATATAAGTAGTAGGGGTAATGTTTTAAATATAAAGGAATTTTGTTCTATGATGGAAATACCTGTAATTGTCGGAAATACAGTTGGATTTTCCTCTACTATTGGTCTTATGAGACAAGGAGCGAGTGCAGTTTTAATAGGGGTAGGGCCTGGCGCCGCATGTACTACGAGAGGAGTGTTAGGCATCGGGGTTCCTCAGGCTACTGCTATAAGTGAAGCTGCAGCTGCAAGGGATATGTTTTTTAATGAAACTGGAAAGTACATACCTATAATTGCAGATGGAGGTATGGTAAATTCAGGTGATATGATAAAGGCTCTTGCTGTTGGTGCTGATGCAGTGATGATAGGTTCACCTATAGCAAGAGCTCAAGAAGCTCCTGGTATGGGATTCCACTGGGGTATGGCTACGCCTAATGCTGTCTTACCTAGAGGTACAAGAATAAGAGTTGGTACTGTTGGTACGCTTAAAGAAATACTTGTTGGTCCGGCTAGGTTTGATTACGGTTGTCACAATATAGCAGGGGCTATGGTTTTGTCATTGGCAACTCTAGGGGTAAAGACTATTAGAGAATTACACAATGTTGAAGTAATTGTTGCACCATCTCTTCTTACTGAAGGGAAGGTTTATCAAAAAGCTCAAAAGCTTGGGATGGGTAAATAATGTCCTCGGATAAAGACTTTATAGCAGTTTTAGATTTTGGTTCGCAATATAGTCAGCTTATAGCAAGAAGAATAAGAGAATGTTCTGTTTATTCAGAACTCTTTCCTCCAACTATAAGTGCTCAAGAGCTTAAGAAGTTAAATCCAAAGGGTATCATCCTTTCAGGAGGACCAAGTTCTGTTTACGATGAAGATGCTCCAAAGATAGATCCAGAAATATTGAATATTGGCATACCGATTTTAGGTATATGTTATGGTATGCAACTTATTTCGCATCAACTTGGTGGTCAAGTAGAACAGGGACAAAAACATGAATATGGTAGGACAAAAATAAAGTTTGAGGCTAATAATTTACTTTTTAAAAATGTTACAAACGAAATTAACGTATGGATGAGTCATGGGGATGAAGTAAAGGTTTTACCAGAAGGATTCTTCTCTCTTGCTGTTACTGAAAACGAAAAACTTGCAAGCGTGTATTCTCCTGAAAGAAATATTTATGCAGTTCAATTTCATCCTGAGGTAGCTCATACGGAACAAGGACAGATAATTATAAGAAATTTTGTGTTTGATATATGTAAAGCCAAGCCTACGTGGTCGATGACTACTTTTATACAGGACTCTATATCTCAAATTAAAGAGATGGTTGGTAACCAAAAGGTTATATGTGCGCTATCAGGTGGGGTAGATTCTAGTGCTGCTGCTGTTTTGGTACATAAGGCTATTGGTGATAATCTAACTTGTTTTTATGTTGATACTGGACTTATGAGAAAAAATGAAAATAAAGATATAAAAAGAATCTTTGATGAGCAATTCCACTTAAATGTTAAGTTTATAGATGCCAGAGAAAGGTTTTTGACAAAGCTGGAGGGAGTCGCAGACCCAGAACTTAAAAGAAAGATTATAGGCGAAGAATTTATAAGAACATTTGAGGATGCAATAAAAGGAATGGGAGATTTTGATTGGTTAGTACAAGGAACTCTTTATCCTGATGTAATAGAAAGCGCTGTAAGCGTGGGTGGCAAGGCAGTAAGGATCAAATCTCACCACAATGTTGCTGGGCTACCTAAGGATATGAAATTTAAGCTTCTTGAGCCATTTAGAAATTTGTTTAAGGATGAGGTAAGAAATCTTGCCCTTAAACTCGGTTTGCCAGAAGAAATTGTATATAGACATCCATTTCCCGGTCCAGGTCTTGCTATAAGAATTGTAGGGGAAATAAGTAGGCAAAAATTAAGAATTTTAAGAGATGCTGATGCAATTGTTAGAGAAGAGATTTTTAACGCAGGGTTGTATAGAGATGTATGGCAAGCCTTTGCAATATTGTTGTCGATAAAAAGCGTAGGTGTTATGGGTGATAGACGCACATATTCATATCCAATAGTACTAAGAATTGTTTCGAGCGAGGATGCTATGACTGCAGATTGGTCGAGAGTTCCATATGACTTGCTTGACAAAATCTCTAGAAGAATTGTAAACGAGGTTGAAGAAGTGAACCGAGTTGTTTATGATATATCTTCTAAGCCTCCAGCAACAATAGAATGGGAATAATGGAAATAAGTTTAATTCTTTTATTAAGAAATATTTTATAATATAGATATGTTTATATATCTTAATGTAGGGAGTAGAAAAAATATGTGTATTTTAAAGGAATTTAATATATGAATAAGTTTATTCTTAGTTTTTTTGTACTGTTTATACTAGTTTCTTGTGCATATGCACAAGAACAGACTCCAGTAAGTGCTTCAAAAATATTAGATGCAGATATTAGTGTTGCAAAAGATTTAAAAATTATCGTTGATGGAAAGGAAGTAAGAAGTGACGTTCCTCCTGTGGTTAGGTATGGGTTAATTTACGTTCCAGTGAGATTCGTATCAGAAGCACTGAATGCGACTGTAACGTGGGATGAAAGGCATAGAACTGTCAAAGTTTCGTTGGGCGACAAAAGCATAGAATTTTATATTGAAAGCTCGCAAGTTAGCGTAAATAATAAAGAAGAGAGAATGCTCGCTCCGGCTTTTATCTATCAAGATAGAACGATGGTGCCACTTGAGATTACAGCGCTTAACCTTGGTGCAAGTGTGGAAAAGATTAATAATACAATAAATATCGGGCTTAATAAGGGGCAGCAGCAAAATCAGAGTGCCGTGCCTAACAATGTATCTCTTAATATGCCAAATCCTCCAGTAATTGAATATGGGATACCGTTATTGTGGTTTATGGGTGTTTTATTCTTATTTTTTACAATTTTTAAAGAATGGTTAAAAAAAAGGAATTCTTAAACTTGTAAAGATAATTAATTTTTGCTATTAGTATCATATTAGATTACAATTTAATTTGGTGAAAGGTGAATTTAAATATGAGAGAAGCGAGTTTAAATACAAAAAAAACTTTCTTGTCAGGATTTGTGAAGGAAAGAATAGACCTTGTTATGATATTCTTTTTGCTCTTAATAGTAACTCCTTTAGTTTATTTTGTTGCGCGGAGTACTGTTTGGGCAGCAATAGTTCCGGTTGGTGCTGGATGGGCTGGTCTGATTTCAAAAGAGACGCCACAGGAAAAACTTATTACAATGGGCGGAGTAGCTCAAGGTTTGGGGCTAGTTGTAACTTTGTATGGTTTGGGACAGGTTATTGGACCTGCTATTGCTGCACATAATGTTGAAATGGTAGGGTATGGTGTTTCTATTAAAATTGAGGCGACAATTACTGGTCTTTTAATATCAGTAATTTTGTCTGCTGTTTCAGCTCGACTTAGTTAAAATGGCCTCATCTAAGAGACGTATCACGTTCCTTATGCCCTTTATCGATTTTGCATTTATGTTGGTAATTGTATTTGTTGCTTTGTTATCTATTGCTTATTTTAAACCTCAAGAAACTTCACAAAATAATCTTGAACAACAACTTCAACAAAGTCAAGAAATGATTGCAGCTCTTGTGAAAGAAAATAATATGTTAAGAAGTAAGCTTCCAGTAAAAGAACAAAATGTTTATGAAAATCAAAACCAAATTACTCAAGGGGAAAGGCAAAAACTTTTGGCACAGATCGAGCAGCTGCAAGCAAAGGTTGCAGAACTACAAGCTAAAAATGAAGTCCTTCAAAAAGAATTGAAGGGGAAATTTGGTTCAAGTGAATATATCGATATAAGAAAATAACTAAATTTAAGGGGTATGAGATATTATAAAATTTAGAAATTTAAACAATAAAAAAATATGCGAATTTTTGTTTGTTTTTCTTTTCTTCACTAGTATCATTAATTTACATAATTTTGCATATGCTGATGTAGTAAATCTATCTCAGGAGATTATTCAAATTTGGGAAAAGAAAGCAGATGATCTTTCTTACAAATATTTTTATTCATTTTCGAGAGGTAATTTACCGAAATTAAAGCCTCTTTCTGAAGAAGAGTCTCTAAAGGCTATGTACATACTTGGGCATGCTCAAGATGTTCCAAAGGAACTTTTTGCTGCTTATCTTAATGCTGAACAAAGATTAAAGGATGAATCAGTGCCTATTGATGATCCTGGTTTTGAAAATGCCTTAAACAATATTGTGAATAAAAGGCTTCTTCATTTTCTCGATATTAGGAGAGCATTAGAAAAGGTTGACTATTTTCCAGATCTTTATAATGTAAAAGAAACAAGTATCTATGGTTTAGATTTTTTGCCGCTACAAGTTAGAATGATAAGATTTGCCTATTCTCAGATTGAAATTATGAATAAGGGTGTAAGTCAGGCTCAAAAGTACTATCTTTTGACACTTTTAGACCAAGATCCTCCCCCTGATTTTAATTCTTACAAAGTATTTATTGGTGATTTTTTTAAAAAACTTAGCAAGGTATATTTGATGTGAGCGCAAATTCTATGATTTTTAAAAAATTTAATATTAAGTTTTTTGGCATATTGTTTTTTGCAGTATTTATATATTTTATTTTATTCTCTCAAAATTTTGCTGGGGCTGATCCAGAAGATAATATAGTATTCAGAACTCAAAATGGCATAGTTGTTGTTTTTGGAACGGCTAGTGAATTATACTCTTTGGAAGATTCTTATAAAAAGGATGCAAAGAAAATTGAAAACATCTATGATTGGGTTAAAAAAGCTTATCCCAATCTCAAAGTAGAGAGATATAGTCTCTATATGTCTTATAAATTTGGAAAATGGGGGCTTGATCTTCAAGTTAGGGAAGCAGAAATAATGGGCATAATTCCTGATATTGAAGGACTTTCTCTTGGTGATGCAAAAATGATACTTGAAAGAATGGGCTTTGAAATTTTGAATAGTCTAGAGCAAAATCCAGTTAAAAAGAGGGCAGTTTTCCTTGAAGGGACATCTGCTAAAGACAAAATACATATCTTCTTTGAAGGATTTATTTATCAAGGGTCATGAGATTTAATACTGATATAAATCTTAATAAAAAGATAGCGTATTATAGGAAAGATAATAATATTTTTGACTTTATAGCCCTTAAAGAGAAATTATATCAATTGAGCTTATTGTTATTAAATAAAAGGAAATACTTTTTGGGATCTTTTTTGCGCAGATTAAATTTTTTTAACTTTAATAAGAATATTTTTACATGTACGTTCTTTTTCCTTGCTGTTAGCGTATTTATGTCAAACAACTTTTCTTATGCGAGTGTAAATATGATTATGGATACAGATAGCGCAAAAAGCGGTCAAATTCTCTTAATAGATGGAAAGGTGTACACATATCAAGACAAAGAAGCTAAAACTAATGTTACAAAAACTATAAAGATTGGAAACGAGACAATTGAGATAACTTATAAAAATTTACAAAAACCGGGTAAAAGTTTTATGGTACCAGTTGGTGTAACAGATAAAGCTCTTTCAGAAGGGGCAAGAATTCCTGTACTTATGGCTAATGGTAAAATTGAATATATTACTATTCCTCGTCAAAGAAATACGTTGTTTCCTAGCAACATATATTTACCTGTTGCGAAAGCAGGAGAAATTGGCAGTCCACCTGGAAGACTTGTTTTGGGAGTGGTTCCAATAATTACTAAAAGGTTGAATATTACATGGTCAGATACTGCCAATCAGGGTTTTGTTATAAATTTTGACTATTCAGGACAAGTAGGTGGTTCGATTTATGATACTACGAATAGACTCCATAAACAGGACTATTCTTTTTGGGCAAACTTTAATAACACTCATATAAGTGATCAATACATCCTTGGAAAGGCTGATCCTACTGTGGGTTATATTGAGCAACATGTGCCAATTGAATCTTATAAAGGTGATTTGTCAAAAATTGGAAACAACGTAATTACAAACGTTTCTTCTGATATAAGATTAGATTACAGTAAAGCAAGAGAAAGGAGGACTTTAATTGGAGCTAATTTTGATTGGGATACCAAGAATGCTCATTATGAGTGGGGATACTTTGATAGCATAATGTTTACAAAGCCTCACTTTGCTTGGAGATGGGATCTTTATAAATCCAAGGATCAGGATAATCCTGAATATCTTGGTTTTTATGGAAGACTAGATAATTTTGATTTTACTTCTCAAAGGGGAAGTGTAAACAGTTTTTCTTCAAATACGGGATCATTTACTGGCGGTTTTGAAAAGATTGGTGCAATGGTCGAATGGGATAATTTTATAAAAAATACTTATTTGCGAGTTGGAAGTATTCATTTGGATCCTAATGATGACTTTTATATGAGGGCAGATAGATATCTGAATACAAATATTGAATACGAAACAACCATTGGTAGACCAGTAATACTTGGTATAAATTCAAATAGATTTGGCGGTTACGCATATTCCTCATATTATACTGTAGGTAGGAATTCTTGGATTAATTTAAGGCTTGATCTTGATTATTACCTTGGTAAAAATTGGATAATTCGTTTTAGGGGACTTGATGACAATCTACGGACAGGTGGACAAGCAGTTGACCCTTTTTGGGAGAGAAGAAATATATATATTATGAAATATGCAGATATCTTAAGTAAAAAAGATATTTTAAACAGGCTTGGTCTGGATTTTGTATTTTCAGAAGTTGAGTTTTCTAGAAGTGAATCTGGGGCTCCCTTTGATACGAAATATTATATTGGTTTTACAAAAACTATTCCAATACCATATCCATGGATAAGAATGAGCCAAGGATTTAGATTTACTATAGGCTTGGCTGCAACGCCAATAGAATTTTACATGGTAAATCAAAAAAATACTAGTGGAAATGGTAGAAGCTGGTCATTTGGTGCGACTTTAAGTATTTTGTCGTTTTAAAGGTTTGTTTAAATATTATGGAGAAAAAGAGATTATTGATAGCTATTACAGGACCTCAGGGTGCGGGAAAAAGTGAAGTATTGAACTTTTTAAAAAGTTTAGGATTTGAAGTGTATTGTGCTGATACTGTAGCCAAAAAAGTTTTCTATGAAAATTTTCAAGACATTTACGATATGTTTAAGGCTTATTTAAGCAAAGAAAAAAATCTTGATATTAACGTACTTAGAAGAGAAATTGCTTTAATTATTTCTAAAGATAAGCTGATGAAAAAAAGACTTGAAGATTTTATGTGGCCCAAGATAAAAGAATGTTTAAAAAAATTACTAAATAATAAGGAGAAAGTTGTTTTTGTTGAAATTCCACTACTTTTTGATGCTAATATGGAAGAAAATTTTGATATTATATGGATAGTTGACGCTCCTTTTGATGTTAGATTGAAGAGATTGATTGAAAGTAGAGGATATAGTGAAGAAGAGGCAAAAATTAGGATGAATATGCAATGGCCTCCCTCCAAATCAAAATCGATAGAAAAATGTAAAGTTCCTATTTACTACATTGATGGTAGTAAAAACATAGAAGAAGTCAAAAAGAGAGTATTAGAGCTTTTAAACTCTCTTTAAATGGTATGCTTCCTCAAAAGAAGGGAAAGTTGAATTTATTACATCAAAGTGATATCTGTTTAAAGATTCAATTATAGTATCTTTTATATTTGCATACTTTCTAACAAACTTAGGAACTTTATTTGGATTGATACCCAAAAGGTCTTGCCATACTAGTACCTGTCCATCTACAAATCTGCCTGCACCTATACCAATAGTTGGTATTCTTAATTCTTTTGTAATTACTTCAGAAATCTCTTCAGGAATTGCTTCTAAAAGAACACAAAAAGCTCCGCATTCCTCAAGTTTTTTGCTAGCGCTTACAATTTTGTCTGCTTCTTCTTTCGTATTTGCTTGGATTTTAAATCCACCAAATTTAAGTACGTGCTGAGGAGTTAGACCAATATGGCTCATAACTGGTATGCCTATACTACTTAATCTTTCGGTAACTTCAGGTATAGGATATTCAAAACCTTCTATTTTTACTGCATCAGCACCTGCTTTTATAAGCTTTCCTGCATTTTCTATTGCGTCTTTTATATCAATTTGATATGAAAGAAACGGCATATCTGCAACAATCATCTTGTTTGGTGCACCCTTTTTTACGGCTTTAAGGAAAATTAGCATTTCATCTATTGTTACGTTAAGGGTATTTTCATGACCAAGCATTACCATGGCCAAAGAATCTCCAACAAGTATGACATCTATTTCTGTCATAGAAACTAACAAAGCACTTGTATAATCATAAGCTGTAACCATTGAAAACTTTCTTACACCTTTTAATTTAGTTATATCAGGTGCATAAAGTTTTTTATCCATAATGCTTTTCTTATAGAAGCTTTCTACCTATAGACTTTATAGTGATAGTGGGCATTTTAGTTTCTCTTTCCTTTTGATTGGCACTCAGGGCAAATGCCTATAATATCTATGTTTATAGATTCAACTTTAAAGCCCTTTAAATCAAAATCTTTCATATCAAGTTTATACTCATCACTTACATCAACTATTTTCCCACATTTTGAACATAGGAGATGTGGATGGACTTTTGTATTTGCGTCGTAATGAGCTATACCTTTGAAATCTATTCTTCTTATTTCACCATCTCTTTCAAGTTGGTCTAATGTCCTATAAACTGTACCAAGACCCATCCTTGGCATCTCCTTGGTTGCGTTTTGATAAATCCAAAGCGCATCCGGGTGTGATTTTGTGTTTCTTAAGATTTCTATTATAAGCTTTCTTTGTGGTGTCATTCTCATTTTACTTCACCCTTATTCTATAATTAATTAACTGGCTTTTTTAGTCACTTTAAAAACTTGCCTACAAGAAAACACTCATCAGATATATTTTATCACAAACTTAAGTAGGAAAAATTATTTTTCCTTCTCTAAAGACACCTTTTCAAAAGAGTTCTCTTCTTTACACTCAGGACATTTTTTCGGTTTACATCTACTTTCCTTTATATAACCGCACTTTTTACATTTGAAGATTGCCATCCTTTTTCACTCTCCTTCATTATTAATTCTAATAATTAATTTTATATTATATCACTTTAATAGACTATTTATGTTAAAGTTTAATTAAAAAATTCTATCTATTTATAAACAATAATGTAATAGGTTTTTCTTGAATAGATATTTATTCTTAAAGAAACCTCTTAGAATAATTATGTATAGTTTGAAAACTATATCAAAATATTTATGACCAGTAAACAATGATCATCTTGCTCTTTTAAAAGTTTCTATTAATCTTGTTGCTGATTCTATATAATGTTTCAGTGGACGATGACCTTATTTTCTTAAAACAAAATAAATATTTAGTATAAGATTATTTTAAACTTAAAAATTTATAATTAAAAAAAGCTAAATAGAATTGAGGTGAAATATGGATCAGACAATGGGTTTGGGGCAGACATTTTTTGGATTGTTCCTTGCATTTGTGCTTGGTACACTTATAGGGGTTGAGCGTCAATGGCGACAACATCCTGCAGGCTTGAGGACTAATACGCTGGTTGCCCTTGGGGCTGCTATATTTGTTGACCTTGGGCTTCGTATGGGAGGAACAATTAATGATATAAGAGTAGTTGCATATGTTGTTTCTGGAGTAGGATTTTTAGGTGCAGGTGCTATTATGAAAGAGGGTATAAACATAAGGGGTATAAACACTGCTGCCACTCTTTGGTGTTCTGCGGCAGTTGGTGCCTGTTCTGGAGCCCAACAGTGGATGCCAGCTGCTATGGCTACTATTTTTGTCTTGCTTGCTAACACATTTCTAAGGACAATTGTTGGGGCTGTAAATAATTTACCTATATTAACTGCAAACGATTTTATTATCTCTGTTTGTGCTGGAGTAGAGCACGATAATGAGGACAAGGTTTTCAACATAATAAGAAAGCTTTTGAGACAACTGGGATATTCTGTAAAAAATATGAGAATAGAGTCGTCAAAAGAAGGTGAAAGCAAAATAATATTTAATATTTTATCAGGCGATATAAATGAAGATGATCTAAAGGATCTTCTGGAAAGGCTTAAGCATACAAACTACGTAAAATACGTTAATTGGAGCCAGAGGGCAAAAGAACAATAGTAATTCTCTAATTTTTTATTATATGAATAGATTCTGGGGAAATATAGACGCTTGTTATTTTGCCTATATTAATTTTATGCTTTCTGATTGTTTCCTGAAGAGATATTGCTTTAAGAGAAATTTCGCCATTTAAAAAAATTTTATAGTAAAAATCAGTTTGAACAATATCGTCAACTTTAAGTCGTAGTAAGTTTTGATGTTTATCGTTTTTCTCTTCTAGTTCTTTTAAAAAGACAATGTCTTCAGATCTAATACAAAGAAAAACTTCTTTGTTAACTGAAATCTCTTCTTTTGAATATATTTCGAGTATAACTTGTTGATGTTTTGCTTTAATAGAGTATAATTCTGAAGATATCCTTTTGACTGATATTATTATGGCAGGAAATATATTTTCTATCCCTATAAAATCTGCTACAAAAACAGAATTCGGTTTTCTAAATATTTGATCCTTCTTACCTACCTGAATTAGCCTTCCATCTTTAATTATTCCAACAAGATCTCCCAAGGTAAATGCTTCAACGTGATCGTGGGTTACATAGATTGCGCTTAAAGAAAGCCTTTTTAGAATATGTAAAAGTTCATCTCTCAAATTTTCTCTTGTTCGGGCATCAAGGGCTGACATAGGTTCATCAAACAAGAACATTTTAGGGTTCGTAATTAAAGACCTTGCTAAGGCAACCCTTTGTTTTTCTCCACCGCTTAAGTTAGAGGGGTATCTGTCCAAAAGGTTTTCAATGTGAAGCATTTTTATTATCTCTTCTGGATCTAAATTCGTTTTCTTATATTTTTTTGAAAATTTAATAGGGGAGAGTATGTTCTCTTTAACTGTCCAGTGAGGGAAAAGCGCAAAATCTTGAAACATAAAGCCTATCTCTCTTTTTTCTACTGGCAATGTGGTGATGTTCTGGTTATCAAGATAAATATGGCCACTAGTGGGTGTGTAAAAGCCTGCAATAGTTTCTAATAAAAGCGATTTACCTGCGCCGCTAGGCCCTAAGATTGTCAAAATCTGACCTTTTTCTAATTCAAAAGATATATTCTTTAAAAGAAAATTTTCAATTTTTGCTTGAATATTTGAAACTTTAAGAAAGCTCACTGTATGTCTATGATCTCGATTTGTTAAAATTGGTTAAATAGCGAAATAGTATAAAGGTTGAAATAGTAACAAGTAATAGCAATAATGCGGCGGCAGAGGACTGTTTTAAGCCACCTGTGAGAAAGAGCTCATAGATTTTTACAGGCGCCGTTTCTGGGTGATATGCTAGTATAATAACTGCTCCAAATTCGGCAATAGATCTGGCGTAGGTAAGAACTATACCGCTTAAAATATATCTAAAGGCGAGCGGGAGAGATATGTAGAAGAAAACTTGACTATTTGAGGCTCCGAGAGTTCTGGCGGCTTTTTCTATTCTTATATCAACGCTTTCAAAGCCTAATCTTGCAGAATTTACCATATATGGCAAGCTTACAAAGAGCATTCCAACTATTATTCCAAATATGGTTCCCCAAAAGCTAATTCCAAAATTTTGTGTTATGCGACCTATTGGGCCTGTTCTGCCAAAAACAAATAACAATGCAATACCTGCAACTGTATGAGGAACAGCAAGAGGAAGATTTACTATAGCCTCAACCAGTGATTTATAGGGGAATTGACTTCTTGCTAGGATGTATGAAAGGGGGGTTCCAAAAATAGCGGCTATAATTGCAGTAATGAAAGATGCTTCTAAACTTAAAAATATTGAGTGAGTAACGTCGGGCATTTGAGCTGCTTTTAAAACAAGATCGATTGGTTGTTCAAATAGCATTTCTAAAAGAGGCAATAGAATAAAGCCTAAAATTACCATTGCGAACAACCAAAAGCTTAGAAACAACCAGTTAAAATGTATCCTCTTACTGTTCAACATATTTTTCATATTGTTATTTTGGCCACTCACTTACAAATTGTTTGAGTTCGGCTGGAACCTTAGATATATCATTTGCATATGGTTTTTCTATAACTCCAAAGCCATTTTTCTTCATTATTGCTTGTCCCTCTGGTCCAAGCAAAAACTCAACATACTTTATAGCCCATTCAACATTTTTAGAGTTATTTGGAATTGTTATGGCATATATTATTGGTTTTCCTGAGAGTTCTCCATTCTTTGTGTCTACTACTGCCTCCTTATAAATGTTTGAATATTTTGGATCGCTAAGGTTTATTTGCGCTGGCAATTCTAAGTATTTTAAACGGTGTTGGAGTGCATCAGATTTGTAAATGGCAAGATAATCAATTTGACCAGCTTCAAGTGAGCTTAGTAATTCTGTTTCTGTATCTCTGATATTCTTTTCTGGTGCGTTTGCAAGAATCTTTTCGTAAATGGATGGATCTTTGTAATATTTACAAGCAAGTTTTAACATTTGAAGAGTTTGGTAACCTGATGGATCGGTATTTGGATTTGATCTTCCAATTTGAACGCCCCTTTCTGACAGTATCTTGTACCAGTTGTTTGAATTTATTTCGTTGGCATATTTACTTTTATCAGTATATACGAAGGTAATAGAGTTGTTTGCAAAACCAATATACCAATCGGTATATTTTGTTTGACCATTTTCCCCAAACATATATTTTGGGATTACGTTGTAGTCAGCAACTGCAATAATATCACCTGGCTGATGTAATTCAGTAATCTGTTTTACCATCTTTACGCTTCCGCCAAATTGGGACTTTATTGAAATATTCGGATATTTTTTTTCAAAGGCTTCATCAATTTCTTTAAATGGTCTTGCTAAAGTACCAGCTCCGTAAAGGTATAAATTTACTTTTTCTGTTTGCTGATTAACACCCTTGTTAGAAATCGCACACCCTGCGATAAAGATTGTAGCTAATAACAATACAACGATTGTAGCAATACCCTTTTTCAAATTAAATTCACTCCTTTTTATCTAAAATTATAAGCTGATATTATATTTCTATCCTCCCTTCTATAGGAAAAATTTTGTTTATTTAGAATTTGTGGTATAAATAATTTAGATTTGAGAAAATAGGATAAAAAGGAAGAAAAGAAACCTGAATATAAAGCTAACAAACAAGATAGATTACGCATAAAAATAAAATGCCTCCTTTCCAATAGGGGGCTGCCCAGTTTCCCGAACAACCGTTAAACGGTTCTTTGCCATAGCACAAAAGCCTTAGGACAAAAGAACTCGGAGTAATAATGATTTTATAATAAGAATAGTTTTTTGTAAAATTTTATATTTAGTTTTATTTTAGTTGAAATTTTAACCTTTGAAAATTTATGGATTGATAATTTATTAAGACATTAAAAAAATCCCTACTATAAAATTTATTGTAGGGATTTCTGATACTGGGATAAATTTTAAAAGTTTATAGGCCTTATAAAAGCATTTTTACCGGCATATTTTGCATATTTACCTAACTCCTCTTCAATTCTTAACAGTTGATTGTACTTTTCAACCCTCTCTCCCCTTGCTGGTGCGCCAGTTTTGAGATGTCCAGCACCTATTGCTACAGTGAAATCAGCTATAAAGCTGTCAGTAGTTTCACCGCTTCTGTGAGATACGAAAGTTCCCCATTTTGCGTTTTGTGCGTATCTTACTGTATCAAGTGTTTCTGTAAGGGTACCTATTTGATTTAGCTTGATCAAAACAGAGTTTGCAATATTTTCAGCAATACCTCTCTTAACAATCTCTATATTTGTTACGAATATATCATCACCGACTATCTCAATCTTTTCACCTAAAGCCTTGTTTAAAAGCTTCCAGGAATCCCAGTCATATTCAGCAAGACCATCTTCCAACAATACAAGCGGAAAATTGTTTACGATTTTCTCATAGTATTTTATTATTTTGGCAGGCTCTAACTCTTTCTTTTCTCTTCTTAAAATATACTTTCCATCTTTATAAAATTCGCTTGATGCAGGGTCTAATGCAAACCCAACCTGAGAACCAACCTTTAAACCTGCAATTTCTATGGCTTTGCTCATTAGTTCGAAGGGTTCTTCATTGGATTTTACAAGTGGAGCAAATCCGCCCTCATCTCCTACGCCTACGCTATAGCCCCTCTCTTTTAGTAGGCTCTTAAGGGATTGATAAATTTCACTGCACCACTCGTAGGCTTCTCTAAAGGTGTTCGCTCCGTAAGGAACAATCATAAATTCTTGAAAGTCAGCTCCCTGCCAGTTTGCATGAACGCCACCGTTCATAATGTTCATGCATGGAACAGGTAATGAATTTGCGTTTGGGCCACCTATATATTGATAGAGCGGAAGATTGGAAAAATAACTTGCTGCTCTTGCAACCGCAAGGGATACTCCAAGTATGGCGTTTGCGCCCAACCTGGCTTTATTTGGCGTACTGTCTAATTCTATCATTAAAGAATCGATCTGTCTTTGTTTGGTGACGTCCATGCCTATTAAATTCGGGGCAATTATTTCGTTTACATTGCTTACTGCCTTTAGTACGCCTTTGCCGTGAAATCTTTTTTTATCGTTATCTCTTAGTTCGATTGCTTCCTTGGATCCAGTAGATGCTCCTGAAGGCACTCCTGCTCTAGCAGTTATTCCACATTCTAGAGACAAATCTACTTCTACTGTTGGATTTCCTCGTGAATCTAAAATTTCTCTTGCCTTTATCGACGCTATCCTCTGTTGCATTTTATCCCTCCTAAAAAAGATATTTTAATAAGTATGAAACTATAAAATTTTAATGTCAAGTCAGAATACATTGGCTTTAGTGCATATTTGTATATCTATAAAATACACGAACAAGATGCTCGTGTTACTGTATTAATTAATTAATGGCAAATTATGGGTTTAAAATCTTTTATACAATATTTTGTAATAAATAAAAATTATTTGACAAATCGGATCTACTGTAATAAAATTTCTTATATAACTAAAATGCTTTTTACTATGAGAAAAAGGGAGATCTTATGAATATCTCTAAAAAAGAAATAGAAAGTGCTCGTGAGATATTGAAAGATGTTGCATATAAAACAGAACTAGCTTATAGCAATACACTCTCTGGTATGACAGGAAATTGCGTTTATTTAAAAATGGAAAATTATCAGCGTACTGGTTCATTTAAACTTAGGGGGGCGTACAATAAAATTTTTAATTTGTCCAAAAAAGAAAAAGAATTAGGTGTAATAGCATCTTCTGCAGGAAATCACGCACAAGGTGTTGCCCTAAGTGCTACTTTGTTAAATGTGAGATCCTTTATAGTAATGCCTTCAAAGGCTTCTATTGTAAAAGTTAAGGCTACAAGGAGCTATGGGGCAAATGTAATTTTGCATGGTAATGATTTTGATGAAGCGAATGATGCTGCTAGGAAATTACAAGAAGAGAAGAAATTGACTTTTGTTCATCCTTATGACGATCTTGATGTTATTAGAGGTCAAGGAACTATAGGACTAGAAATATTAGAGGATATGCCTAATGTAGATGTAATTGTAGTTCCTGTAGGTGGTGGAGGTCTTATTTCTGGTATAGCAGTGGCTGTGAAGCAGACTAAACCAAATGTAAAAATTATTGGTGTACAAGCTAAAAATATGCCATCTATGAAAGAGGCTCTTTTATCAGGATTTCCATCTCTTTATAAAGGATCTCCTACTATTGCGGATGGGATAGCTGTTGGAAAGCCTGGAGAGATAACCTTTGAAATAATAAAAAGGTATGTTGACGATATAGTTCTTGTAGATGAGGATGAAATTGCAGATGCTATTCTGATCTTGATGGAACGAACTAAGACTATTTCTGAAGGTGCTGGCGCAACTTCTATTGCTGCTTTGTTGTATAGACTTAAAGATTATTCTAATAAAAATATAGTGGCAGTGATAAGCGGAGGGAATATAGATATAAATATGGTATCTCGTATTATAAATAAAGGACTTGTGAAATCTTTTAGAAAGGCAAGTTTTAAAGTTATTCTTTCTGATAAACCTGGATCTTTATGGAAGTTGTTGCAATTAATTGCAGAATCTGGAGCTAACGTTTTGTCTATTTTACACAACAGAGAAAGAGGAGATATAAATTTAGAAAGTGCTGAAGTAATTATTGATCTTGAGGTATTCGATAAAGAACATATTTGTAGTATTAAATCAAACTTGGAAAGTCATCAATATGAGGTTAAACTTATTTAGTAATTTAGTGGCAAATTTTTTATTAGTTTTAATTCTTGTTATTTGAGGAAAGCCTAAAGAAGGTTGTTGAATATATTGTATTGGAGATGAACAGTGGAGAGTATATTTGATATTATAGGTCCAATTATGATTGGACCATCAAGTTCTCATACTGCAGGGGCTCTAAAATTAGCCCGTATTGCAAGGGCTATTTTTGGAGATACCCCATCTGAAGTTAGAGTAAATCTTTATGGCTCATTTGCAAAAACCTATAGGGGACATGGAAGTGATAGGGCTATTGCTGCTGGTTTCTTAGGATTCTCTACTGAAGATGAGAGAATTCCCGATGCTATTAATATTGCATTTAAAATGGGGGTAAAAATTGAGTTTGTGTCTTCGAATATTTTTGTAGATCATCCTAACACTCTTGAATTTGAAATGGTAGGTAAATCTGGTTTAAGTATAACAGTGCAGGGTATATCCGTTGGAGGCGGAAATGTAGTAATTAAAAAAATTAATAACTACGAAGTTTATTTAACAGGAAACTATGAAACTTTAATCACTTGTCACAAAGATCATCCTGGAATAATTGCTAAAATAACTCAGGTAATATCAAGTAAAAATATAAATATCGCATACATGTATGTTTCTAGGTTGGAGAAGGGCAAAGATGCAATGATGACAATAGAAACTGATGATTACATTAGTTCGGATATTTATGATATTTTGTCAAGTTTTTCTTATTTAAATTTTGTGAAGATAGTACATAAGATATAAAGGTGGGTGTGACCTATGAGATCCTTTTCTACAATATCAGATTTAATTTCACTGGCTAAGGAAAATTGTTCAAATATTTCTGAAATTGTTTTATCATATGAAACTCAAAAAACACAAAAAAGTAAAAAAGAGATTTTAGAAATTATGAATCAAAGGTTAATTGTAATGAGAAATTCAATAGAAAAAGGTAAAAAAAATAATAATTATTCTATAAGCAAAATGGTAGGTATGAATGCATCAAAATTTTATAGCTTTATAAGTAAAAATTCTTTTTTGGGGAAAATTGTAGAAAAAGCAATTTGTTATGCTTTATCGGTAAGCGAAGTTAATGCGTGTATGGGTTTGATAGTTGCATGTCCTACTGCTGGTTCTTGCGGAATTTTGCCAGGCGCTATTTTATCGGTGTCGGAAGAGATAGGCTTACCTGATGAAAAAGTTGTGTTAAGTCTATTTACTGCTGCGGGAATTGGTATGGTAATTGGTAAGAACGCATCTTTAGCAGGAGCTGTGGGAGGATGTCAGGCAGAGTGTGGCTCTGCCTCAGCCATGGCAGCGGGTGCAGTGTTGGAGTTATTAGGAGGAACTCCTGAACAAGTTGGTCATGCGATAGCTCTAGCTTTGAAAAATTATCTTGGTCTGGTTTGTGATCCTGTAGCTGGTTTGGTTGAGGTGCCTTGTGTTAAAAGAAATGCTTTTGCTGCAATACATGCACTCGTTGCAGCTGAGCTTGCTTTTGCAGGAATTGAAAGTATTATACCGCCTGATGAGGTAATCCTCGCTGCTTATGAGATAGGGCGTTTAATGCCTAAAAGCTTAAAAGAAACGTCAGAAGCAGGGCTTGCTAAAACACCTACTGGCAAAAGGATAGAGTCTTTGATGAACGCGTAACAAAAAGGTATTATTCAATATTGGTTTGTCTGTGTAATGTCTGTGTAACTTAATTTTGTTGTTATAAGTTTAACTTAATATAAAAGGAGATGATTAGAGTCTTGCCAAAGTTAAATGTGGTTTCTACTGAAAATGCACCATCTGCTGTAGGTCCTTATTCTCAAGCGATAATAGCCAACGGATTTGTTTTTGTTTCAGGTCAACTTGGAATAGATCCAAAAACAGGTAACTTTGCTGGGTATGATACGAAAACTCAATTTGATCAAGCTTTGAAAAACCTGAAAGCTATATTAAATTCTATCAATTTGGATTTAGACGATGTAGTTAAAACAACGGTATTTTTGATTGATATAGATGAGTTTGGTTTGATAAATGATATATATGCTAACTATTTTAAAAATATTTTACCAGCAAGATCTGCTATAGAAGTTTCAAAATTGCCAAAAGGAGCAAGAATAGAGATTGAAGCTATAGCAAGCTTTTAAACTTAATAAATTATTAATTTAATTAAAATTAAAAAAATGCTGAAAGGAGTTTAAAGATGTCATCTCAAAGTTTGTTATCCTGGAAACAGGAATACGATAGGTTATCAAAAAATGATAAAATAGCTTCTTTATATTCCCCCTTTTTTAGTGATGATTATAAACTAAATACTCCTCCACAAGAGGCGATAATTGATAGTAACGCTATTGATGTGTTAATGAAAAAGGATCAAAAACAAGTCAGACTTATTAAGCGAGATGATGGTTTGTTTTTTAAGATTTATTCCCTTTATACAATACCCTTATACGAAGTATTGCCTATTCTAAAGAACTTGGGATTAAATGCTGTTTACGGCAATTTTTACGAAATTATTGTAAATGATAAGAAAATACTTATACAAAAATACAATATAGAAGGTGCTACTTCAAATATCGGCGAAAAGGCAACAATTGTTCAGGAAAATTTTATAGCAATAATTAACGGTGTGGTTGAAAATGATGAACTTAATACTCTCGCAACAAAAGAATTTTTAGATTTTAAACAAATTGATTTATTAAGAACGATTTGTAATTATCTAATGCAGGTAGATTTCAGTATAAAAAGAAAATCTTTGTATACAACTTTGGTAAAGTATTCACATTTATCTAAACTCTTCATCGAGTTGTTTGAACAAAAGTTTGACCCAAGTATAGAAAAGGGTGCAAGAAAAATTAATGAGGTTTCGAGCCAAATTAGAGGTTTGCTTGAAAATATAAATAACATACAAGAATACAAGATTTTAAACTCAGTCTTAAACGTGATTGATTCTACAATCAGGACAAACTTTTATAGGGAGAAACTTTATCACTATATTTCTCTTAAAATAGACTCTTCCAAAATTATTAAAATGCCATTACCAAGACCTATGTTTGAAATATATGTTCATTCATATTTGATGGAAGGTTGTCATTTAAGAGGAGGTAAGGTAGCTAGAGGTGGAATTAGATGGAGCGATCGAAAGGATGATTTTAGGCTTGAAATACTGGAACTTATGAAAACACAAATGGTAAAAAATGCAGTAATAGTGCCTGTTGGTTCAAAGGGCGGATTTATAATAAAACAGTCTAACGGTGATGTCCAAGAAAAAGCCATCGAATCATATAAAACTTTAATTAGAGGGATGTTAGATATTACTGATAACTATTCCGTATCAAATGAAGAGTTGCGACCGGACAATGTGGTTTGTTATGATGAATTTGACCCATATTTAGTTGTAGCTGCAGATAAAGGTACAGCAAAGTTTTCTGATATTGCAAACGAAATTGTTCAAGAAGAATATAATTTTTGGCTTAAAGATGCCTTTGCTTCTGGTGGCAAGTATGGTTATGATCATAAAGAATTGGGTATCACTTCTAAAGGGGCTTTGGTATGTGTAAAAAGACATTTTAGAGAACTTAATATAAATTTAGATAATAGTGTTATTTCTGTTGTTGGTGTGGGCGACATGAGTGGGGATGTTTTTGGAAATGCTATGGTTGAGTTAAAGAATATTCAGCTTAAAGCTGCTTTTAATGGTAAAGAGATATTTGTAGATCCAAATCCTGATATTGAAGTTTCATATAAAGAAAGAAAGAGGCTTTTTGATAATGCCCTCACTTGGAGTTACTATAATAAAGAACTCATTTCGAAGGGTGGTTTTGTATGCGGGAGAGATGAACGTTCAATAGTTTTGAGCCAAGAAGTAAAAAATTTTCTTAGAACTGAAAAGGATAACGTTTCTGCAGATGAATTGGTTAAACTAATACTTAGTGCAAATGTAGATCTGCTGTGGATGGGTGGTATTGGTACATATGTAAAAAGTAGCAGTGAAATTCATGAAGAAGTAGGAGATAAAACAAACGATAATGTTAGAATAAATGCAAACGAAGTGAAGGCTAAGGTTGTTGGTGAGGGTGCAAATCTAGGCTTTACTCAAAAAGCTAGAGTTGAATATGCCCTTTTGGGCGGAAAAATAAATACCGATTCATTAGATAATTCTGCGGGCGTTGATTTGTCTGATCAAGAAGTAAATCTTAAAATCTTGCTTAACGATTTGATGAGGTCTAAAGTTGTTAAAGATCTGAATGAGAGAAATAAGATACTAAAAAAACTTACTCCTGAAGTGGTTCAAAGAGTGCTTGATCACAACTATATGCAAAGTTTAGCTGTATCTTTGGACGAGATTAGATCAAGACATGAGCCAGAAGTATTTTTTGAACTAATAGAATTTTTGAAGAGTAAAGAGTTGTTTAATGAAACTGAATATAGTTTCCCAAACAAGAAAACACTTGCAGCAAGAGTTGATTCGCACATTGGATATACAAAACCTGAGCTTTCTATCATGTTATCCTTCTTGAAAATGTTTATTTATACAAGTCTTTTGAAAGAGGTAAATTTTGACAAGCATTTGATTGATAAGTATGCTTTGTTATACTTTGCTCCTTCTACAAGGCAGGTATACAAGGATTTTATTGACAAACATTTGTTAAAAAAAGAAATAGCTTCAACCTACATTACAAATTTAGTAGTTAATAGCAATGGAGTAGGAGCAATAGCAAAGATCAATATGTTAACTGGTTTGTCTTATACAAGTATTATTAAAACTTTAATCTTTATTTACGATTTACTTGATGTTCAAAATATTAGGAACGAAATCTTTTCATATGAAAATAAACTAGAACAGAGTTTTATTTATCAAACTATTATTGATATTTTTTACGCGATAGAACGTTTTGCTATTAATCAAATATATTTGTTTGGTGATTCAATAATAGAATACGTATACAAACAAGAGATGTTAAACTATTTAGACTACTACAAAGAAAATGCAATAAAGGATGGTATATTTAAGTCAAAATTTGAAAACAAACTCAAAGAATTATCGAAATATTTTAGCAAAGACCTTTCAGAAAGAATTGCCTATAATTACTTTATTGATGATTTTATATTAGCTTACTATATTACAAGAAAAACTGATAAGAATTTTATTTTGGCAATTGAAACTATTGAAAAGATAAAAGAAAAGTTTGGTATTCAAAAGACAATTGATTATGTTAATTCTATTCGGGTAATTAATGAGTGGGATAGATTTGCTCAATTTTCAATGATAAAGAAATATGTATTATTTGTAGTAAGGCTAGCAATAAAAATACTAAGTGATTTTAATGGGAATTTAGAAGCACTTGTGACCGCAAAGAGACAAATATTTGAAGATTACAATAATAGATTGAATACTGTTTCTAAACTTTCTGCAAACAATTTACATCCTGTTTTGCTTTTGTATGATAAGTTGGAAGAACTTTTGTAAGAATTTGAAAATTAAATAGGATTTTTAATCAAATCCATCGTGTTTTATGGAATTGAGAGGTATAGAATGATAACTAATGATATAATTCTACAAATTTTAAGAGATTCTGTTAAACCAGCACTAGGTTGCACAGAACCAGGCTCAGTGGCATATGCTGTTTCAAGGGCAAAGGAAATACTCGGTGAAGAGATTTCTAAATTAACTATATCTGTAGATAAAAACATTTTAAAAAATGGCATGTTTGTTACAATTCCAGGAACGAAAGAAAAGGGCATTGTCTTTGCTGCTGCTCTTTCTCTGGTATGTGGAAGATCTGAGTATGGTTTAGAAGCATTAAGAGATGTTAATGATTCAGATATAGAGAAAGCTAAAGAAATCATAAAAAATAAAAATAATGTTATTTCTTTAGAACTAAAAAAAGATATTGAGGGGCTTTATATAAAAATTGAAGCAGAGGGCTACTCTCATAAATCAGTTGTAATTATAGAAAACAGGCACGACAATATAGTTTTCGAGAGTAAAGACGATCTTGTCACCAAGTCTGATAAAGTAACCAATAAAGTTCCCAATAATCATATAAAAAATAAAATAAAGGATTTTTCTATTTATGAACTTATAGATTTTGTGGACAACGTTGAAATTGAAAAAATAGAATTTATATCTGATGGTATAGAGATGAATAAAAAAATTGCATATGCTGGTTTGAAAGAAGATGTTGGAGTAGGTTTTGGAAGATTTATTAGAGAAAAAGTCGTTGATACTGAATCTTTGGCTGTTGCTTTGACAGTTTCGGCATCAGAAGCAAGGATGGCTGGTTATCCTTTGCCTGTTATGAGTAGTGCTGGATCGGGAAATCACGGTTTGGTTGCAATAATACCAATATCAATTATTGGCGAGCAAAGCGGATTTAATAAAGAAGAAATTATTAGAGCTGTGGCTTTAAGTCACTTACTTACTTCTTATGTAAAATCCTATACTGGAGTGTTATCTCCTCTTTGTGGTTGTGGAATAGCTGCTGGTGCTGGGTGTAGTGCAGGCCTTACTTATTTACGGGTAAAGAATAAAGTTAAAAAAGTTAAAATTGTAAATTCAATAAAAAATGTACTAGCGGGATTGTCGGGCATGATCTGTGATGGAGCTAAAATTGGGTGTGCATATAAACTTTATCTTTCTTCAATATCTGCAATTGAAGCCTCAAATATGGCTATAAACGATATTGTGATACCTTCAGATAATGGAATTTTAGAAGATAAAGCTGAAGATTGTATAAGAAACCTTGGGAGAATTTCCACGGAGGGAATGAAAGATACAGATGATACTATATTAGATATAATGGTAAATAAGCGATAGTGACTTCTTTGAAATTTTGTGGTATATTTCTAAATTTTGAAATATAATAATTAAAATATTACCAGTGAGTTTGGAGGCTAGATGTCTACTGATGAGAGAAAGGTAATTTTTGATAACCTGATAAATATAGCTGATTCTATTAGTGAAATGTTTGGGAAAAATTGTGAGGTAGCTGTTCACGATCTAAGGACGCCTGAGAAATCGTTAATTCATATTGCTGGTGATATTACTCATAGACAAACTGGTGCGCCAATAACTGATCTTGTATTAAAGGTATTAAAGAAAAACAAGGACAAGGCAAAAGATATGATTGGATATAAAAGTGTTACAAAAGATGGCAGAATATTAAGATCTACTACAAGCTTCATTAGAGATAAGAAAGGAAAGATAATTGGTGCTTTTTGCGTGAACTTCGATATTACTGAATTTATAGGAACCTATAATGTTTTTAAAGATCTTTTGGAAAAGGGTTCAGAATATGATAGAAATGAAACTTTTGCAAAAAATCTCAATGAAACGATTGAAACCCTTACACAAGAAGCTATTTTGTCCTTTGGGAAACAACCGTCAAGCTTTTTACCAGAAGAAAAAATTAAATTTGTTGCATTTCTAGAGGAAAAGGGAGCTTTCCTCATAAAGGGATCTGTTGAATATGTCGCATCTATATTGGGGCTTTCTAAATTTACAATATATAGTTATTTGCAAAAGGTTCGCAGCAGTACTAATTCTGATGATGACTGATTTTAACTTTATGTAAATTATTTTTTAATGAACAAGTAGCTAAAAGTTAATCATATTCTACTAATTCTACTAAAGTTTTAAGAACATTTGAGAGGGAGAGGGTATGGTTTTAAGGAAAGAATATATTTGTAGATGATTAGAGCTCTAATAAATTCTTAATAAGATAAATTTAAAATCTCAAAAGATTTATTCAAAAAACTATTTGTGAAATTTTAAAAATCTGATATATTAAAAATCTATATTAAATAAAATTGTAAATATTTTAGAAAACTGAGGGTAAATTATATGAAGCAATTCAATAAAGAATTTCTTAAAGATACTTGGGAGATAATTAAGCCATACTGGAAATCAGAAGAAAAAAAGATTGCTTGGTTTCTCTTAATTGTAATAATTTTTCTGAACCTGTTTTTAGTTCTTATAAATGTTCTTATAAATCTTTGGTACAATGAATTTTATAATGCTCTTCAGGAGTTGAATGCTCAGGCTTTCTGGGTGGCTATTCTTCAATTTTGTGTTCTAGCTTTCTTCTACATTGTGGCTGCAGTATATTCTTTGTATTTAAACCAGATGCTTCAGATTAAATGGAGAAAATGGCTTACAAATAATTTTTTAAAAAAATGGTTAGACAAAAAAATTTATTATCACCTTCAGGTTTTTAACAATTCAACTGACAACCCAGATCAGCGTATTAGTGAAGATCTGAATCTTTTTGTGTCTCAAACACTGAATTTATCGCTAGGGTTACTTAGCTCAGTGGTCACTCTTGCATCATTTGTAGGTATTTTGTGGACGATATCAGGCTCAATTTCATTTACAATACTTGGTAATCAAATTTTAATACCTGGTTATATGCTTTGGGCGGCTATCTTTTATGCAATTGCTGGTACATGGATAACTGCATTTATCGGTAGGCCATTGATAGATTTGAATTTTAATCAGCAGATGTATGAGGCAAATTTCAGATTCAATATGGTTCGTATTCGTGAAAATAGCGAAAGTGTAGCTCTTTATGGGGGAGAAAAAAAGGAACACAATCATCTTATGCTCAACTTCAAAGATGTATTTGAGAATTACTGGAAAATAATGGTTAGGCAGAAAATGCTTGGATGGTTTACTTCTGGATATAATCAGATAGCAATAATATTTCCCATATTAGTTGCATCTCCTAGATTTTTTGCTAGGCAAATTCAGTTGGGTGGTCTTATGCAGATCGCTCAGGCATTCGGACAGGTACAGTCTTCTTTATCATATATAGTTAATAGTTATCCATCACTCGCAAGCTGGCACGCTGTGGCAGATAGGCTAAGAACTTTTGAACACAACATTAGTTTTATTGAAAAACTTCAAAAGGAAAATAATAGGATATTAATAAGTCAATCTGAAAGTTTGAAAGTGGAAAACCTTTCTATTCTTTTACCTGATAACAAAACTCCACTGATAAGCAATTTGAATATGTCTCTTAACAAATCTGAGAGACTTCTTGTGGTAGGTAGCTCCGGTATAGGAAAGAGCACTTTAATAAGAACTCTGGCTGGTTTATGGCCATTTGGAGAAGGTAGGATTTTTATTCCACCAAAGGATAGAATTCTTTTTCTGCCACAAAAACCTTACCTACCAATAGGAACTTTGAAAGATGTTTTGATCTATCCAAATGGAGATCCAAATATAAGCGACGACGTTTTAAAAGAACTACTTTTTAGCTTAAATCTAAAGCACCTGGTAGATCGTATATTAGAAGTAAATATGTGGTCACAAACTCTCTCTATTGGCGAACAGCAATATCTGGCTTTTGGTAGGATTTTTCTACAAAAACCCGAATGGATATTTATGGATGAGGCTACAAGCGCACTTGATGAAATGTCTGAAAGAATGTTATACGATAGGTTAAAGGTTGATTTGCCAGATAGCGCTGTGATAAGCGTTGGTCATAGATCAAGTTTATTATCATATCATAGAACTAAATTGACAATTTTAGGAGAAGGAAAGTGGAATTTAGAAAGAATAAATCTTATAGATGCAGATAAATCTCTTATAAAAGAATAAACCTGAGACTATAAATTTTGGTAAATAATAACAAATATTATTTTAGTCTAAAATACGCGTAATTTTTCTAAATTTATTTATAATTTATACTTTTTCTCTATCTCTAAATAATCCGGAAGCCCAATAAGGGAATTGAATCTTTAAAACCTGCATCTGCATATTTTGTAGTCCTATATGTTGCGTCTTCAATGACGCTGACAGCTTTAAAATCTGTTCTTGCCATTATCACTAGATCTGGATCTTTCTTTGATTCGACTGCAGCCTTAATTTTCATACAGTGTTCATCAACTGAGATCAGCCTTTTTCCTTTCATATGTCCACATCTTTTTGGCCATTCCTGCTTTTCAACTATTTTTGCGTTTAGGCATCGTAGACGCCTGGCAGTTCTAATATATCTGGTGAATATAGAAGCTCTCTAAACATGGTTATAACTCTTTTTGACTTTGTTTCCTCCTGTAGATTTTATAAATATTTTATAAATATAATAATATATAAAATTATATACCTAATTGCTTGTTCATTAATTATTTTTATTGATAACTGCTTACTTACTAATTTTTATATGTAAGATTTTTTATTGACAAATAGCACGATAGCCTTACAATAAATTTAATGTTATAAGCTTTATTTAATCGTCTTTATAATTCTTAAGGAGGTTCGACGATGGGGGAAATTAAAGAAAATGCAAAAGAGAAACAGTCTCAATCAAGCATTGCAGCCAGGTTAGAAAGACTTCCTCTGAGCGGTTTTCACTGGAATTTTTTGTGGATGATAACTGCTGGAGAGTGGTTTGATACTCTTATTCTTCTAAGTTTAGGGATACTTGTAGCTTTACTTGGCATTAGTTTTGGCTATCCGTCTGGAAAGGGTCCTATTGTTTTAATTTCTTATGCCTTTTTTGGAATGCTTTTTGGCGCAATTATTCTCGGCAGGCTTGCTGATATTTTTGGTAGAAGGACAATGTACTTTTTTAATTTGTTAATTTTTGGAATTCCTCTAATTGTTGCTTCATTTTTAAATGATCTTAACACTATATTAATATTAATATTTATTGCAGGTATGGGAATAGGCGCAGAAGGAGTTCTGATGGATACATTTATAAGCGAAGTGATGCCCAGAAAAACAAGAGGTAAACGGCTTGCTCTGGCTTATACAGTAGTTGTAACTTCTGCACCTATTGGCGCATTGCTTGCAACAATTTTAGAAAAAAATATGCCTCATGATGCCTGGAGGGTTTTTCTCTTGATTGCTGGCATTGGAGCGCTGGTGGTTTGGGTTACAAGGTTTAAGATGATCGAGTCCCCAAGATGGTTGGTTAGTAAGGGCAAATACGAAGAAGCAGATAAGCTGATGTCTAAAATTGAAAACGATATTATGAATGAAAAGAATCTAAAATCTTTGCCAGAGCCAGAAATTAGGGCTGAAGCTAAAAAAGAGACATCAAGATATTTTGATCTGTTTAAGCCTGGTATCGTGGGCAAGACAATTATGATGTTTATTTTTATGTTTTTTCAATCTGCTCTCTTTTATGGATTTACAGCATTAGTTCCATTGTTTTTGGGCACCAGGGGAATAAACCTAAATCAGATCTTTGCGTTTACCTTTGTAGTATATTCTGGCTTTTTAATTGGAAGCATATTTAACGTTTTTGTAATAGATAAGATTGAAAGAAAGTACGGCTTGATAATATCTATTATTGCTGTAGGGGTATTTGGGGTTTTGTTCGCATTTTCAGGAAATATCTACTTAGCATTGTTTATGGGATTTCTTACTACATTTTCTCTTTGGAATATGTCAAACTTTTATCATCAATATAATGCAGAAATTTTCCCAACTCAAATCAGGGCTAGTGCTACAGGAACTTCTTATGCATTGAGCAGATTTAGCTCTGCAATTTTGCCAACCTTTATAGGCACGATCATTTACAAAGAGTACGGTATTGGCGGGGCATTTGGTGTGTTATGGTTTTTTATAATAGTTCTTGTGTTAGACCTTTACTTTTTGGGGCCAAAAAGTACTGGCAGGAAACTAGAGGAAATTAAGTAAACCTCTTTAAGCGAACAAATATATATAAAGCCCTTCAACTAAAACAAAGATAACTTTGAGAGTTGAGGGGCTTTATACCTTTACACCCCTTTATTGAGATTCTCGTATTCTTTATATTTAATCAGCTCGTATAATTCCTGTCTTGTTTGCATTTTGGAAATTATCTCTTTTTGAGTGCCACTTGTTAAAATATTTTTAAATCCTTCCAAGACAGTCTTGTTGGAAAGTCTTAGGGCAGTTACTGGAAAGATTACAAACTTGTACCCTAACTCTTTAAATTTTTGGATACTGATATAAGGTGTTTTTCCAAATTCTGTCATATTTGCTAGCAGGGGAGCACTAATCTCTTTTGCAAATAACTTAAACTCATCTTCTGTTTCAAGAGCTTCTGGAAATATCACATCTGCACCAGCTTTTAGATATAGTTTAGCTCTTCTTATTGCTTCCTCTATTCCATATATGGCTTTTGCATCGGTTCGAGCAATTATTATAAGACTTTTCGATGATTTCCTTGCTATAGCTATCTTTTCAATCATTGTTTCGGCATCAACTATCTTTTTGTCAGCCAAATGGCCGCATTTTTTTGGTAAAACCTGATCTTCTATCTGAATAGCTGCTCCTCTTGCTTCCTCTATTTCTTTTGCTGTTCTAGATACATTTAAAGCTTCTCCAAAGCCCACATCTACATCTACAATTAAGGGTAAATTTGATGCCCTATAAATATATCGCGTCATCATTGATACCTCACTTAACTCTATCAAGCTTAGGTCTGGTAATCCAAGACTGGCGCTAAGAGCCCCGCCTGATAAATAACAGCACTGAAAACCTGCCTTTCTTGCAAGAAGAGCGCAGATAGGATTGTATACTCCTGCGACAGGTATTATGTCATTGTCTTTCATTAATCTTTTTAGGGAGAGAGAAGGGTTTATTTCTTGGTCTTCAATTAGCCAGGTCATTGTTATATTCTCAGGCTATTAGATATTTCTGAAATATTTTCACACTTATCCAGGTTCATTATGGTATCTATAATGTTATCTTTTTCTGATGGGCTTAAAATCGATTCAGTATTATCTTTAAATTTCTTAATTACTTCATCATCGGTCATCTTGTTTTTTGAATGACCACGTGGATACATTATCTCTTTTGAATAAGTTTTTTTATCTCTTGTGTTGAGCGTTATGCGATTCGGAATTCCTTCAGGATATAGTTTAGTAAGTTCTACATCTTCCTTTATATCAATCTATATCAATCTTCTTGAGGATGCTTTTGATAGATGGATTATTTAATTTATTTTTAGAAAAAGAATCTTTTGAGATAAATCCATCTAAGATACATGCTGCAGTAATGTATTGGAAACTGTGATCTGCAGTTTCTTTTGTTTTCGGGTTCCATTTTTCTGGATCCTTTGCGATAATATCGTATGCTGCTTTAAATGTTTCAATAGTGATGGAGTCAATATCGTCTGCTGATTTTATATATTTATGGAGTTCTTTGGAGATATCTACTGCGCCTTGAGCATGGTATTCTACGGGATAAAATTTTATATATGTATCTAAAATTTTTCTCGGCGAATCTATATTAAATAAAGAGCCCAAAGCTCTGTCATCAAACGCATTCCCATCAAGTAATTCTTTAAAAAAACCCATCTCGCCTTCAAAGGGTTTATTTGGTCCTGTTATACCACAAGATGCTTGAAGTGTACCGAAGATAGCATTTCTTACAGAATTGGCTGCTGCTGCGCCTTTCCACATGGATAGCTCTCCCGAACGTGTCTGCCTCATTGAAGAGTTTGGAACTATAGTAATAGAGATGGCGTTTTCTATTACTTCTTTTTTAAGCTCGAGCATCCTGCCTAAGCCACAAACTGTTCCAATTGAGATATAATTCACATGGTCCCATCCATACTCTCTAAGACTGGCTGCGTCACATAAACTTACAGCTATTTCATAGGCAACAGCTATCGCTTCAATAAGTTTTTTGCCGCTAAGTCCTTTCCATTCAGCTACAGACCATAAACCTGGTATCATATCGCTTGGATGAAGGGGTTCCTTCGAAAGATATGTATCGTTGAAATCTAAATATCTCACGAGAACACAGTTTGCAAATGCTGAAATTTCAGGAGTTGTCTTAAAATTTAGACCAAAAAGGCTTGCGCCATTTTTATATTCGAACATATAATCATAATTTCTTGCTGCTTTTGAGGTATCTTCATGAAAAGCCAGATACATTACTCCAAATGAGTCGAGTATTCTTCTCTTTACTTCATGCGTTGTTTCTGGTGAGATGTCCTTAACTTTTACTGCATAGTCTGAAAACAAATCATTATATTTGTCCATTTCAACACCCCTAACAATTTTTAATTAGAAACTTATTTATTCATCTCAGAAAAATATTTATATATTGATGCATACCTGAAGACAGCATGCTGTAATTTGCTAAAGGGGAGCATTATAAAGAAGGTTATTACTGTGCTTAGATGAATTATAAATAAAATTGGCATAAATATTGTAGATCTGAAAAGTAAAACTAAAAAGCCAGTTAGAACAGACATTAATAATATCATTATAAAATTTATATCCATTGAATTTATATTCTCGCTATATGGTATCCTATCCATTTTAGTTCTCAAATATAGCAGTCCAGTTAGCCCTAAAATCATTAGGACTCCGCCAATAGTGCCAAATATCACTGGTAAGCTTGTAAAAGAATATGGTGGCGAAATATTTAAAATATGACCCATAAATGCAGCTATTAAAGTCGATATGAACGTTATTATGAATCCAAACAATACAAATTGGTGGTAAATCTTCCTTGAAAAGCTGTATTCTTCATCTGGATAGTTGCAACCAAAGCTTCCTCCATCAAGGAATTCTAATAAAATTACGCTTTTTAATGAACTTATATGGTTAAAGAGTTTAAAGAAATCGCTTTTTTTTATATCAATATAATCGCAATAATCAATTAAGTCTTTTATGTAAATAGTTAATGATATTGTGAATGGAATAAGTATTGTGATAATTAAAAAGTTTTCAGGTAAAACACTATAGAATGATGTATTTTGTTCAAAGAGACCTTTTAAGCTCAACTTCCCCGTGTATATTATTGACGAGATAGTATAGAAAAGAAATGAAATTAGAAAAATAGCAATGCTAAAGATATGTGGCTTTTCAATGATCTCCTTTGAGAATTTTGACTTTTTATAATTTTTATAGGTTTCTAATCTTAGTGTCCCAAAAATTTTTGGGATATTTATATCAAAAGTATGAGGTGGGGCATATTGACAGGCATAATAACAACCCCTGCAGTCGTGACAAAGATTTGCCAGATAGATTATGCTATTGTCAGAAAAGGTTCTTCTAAATTCTATTGCCTTGAAAACAGGGCAAATGTTTTCGCAATATCTGCATGCGTTGCAAATATTTAGTGAAAATCTTGCATCCTCAAAATCTTTATCAAACATTTGCAGCTTCCTTTCCAGCCGTAATACCAAAAACAGTACCAATAGTAAGACCTGTTCCAGCCATATATCCCTTGCTCAATATGTTCCCAGACATAATCTCTCCAGCAGCAAAAACGTTTTCAAAGGATTCGCCATCTTTTGTCAAAATTTGAGAATTTTTGTTTACTTTAACTGATAAATATGTGAAAGTAATGCCAGGTCTTAATGGATAGGCGTAAAATGGTGGTTTATCGATAGGCAGCGCCCAATGGCTCTTGGGAGGTTCTAAATCTATAGTTTTACAATCGTCTAAGATAGATGGGTCGAATTTTCCTGATGACAAGTGATTATTGTAATCTTCTACGGTTTTTATTAAACTCTCAGAATTGAGGTTAAGTTCAGCACAGAGATCTTTTAGAGAATCGGCTCTGAATGCAGGAAAAGCGGACGGCATAAAAAGATTTACTACCTTAGAATCAAAAATAACATATCCTATCTGATCAGGTTGATTAATCAATATGTGTCCCCAAATAGCATATCTTTTGGGCCATATATCTTCTCCTTCATCATAAAATCTTGCGGCATTTTTGTTTACCACTATGCCAAAGGGTATACAGTCTAACCTGGTGACGATGCCGCCATCAAATTTTGGTGCTCTTGCATCCAATGCCAACATATGGGCATTTTTTGGGTCTCCAACAAGCATTGCATTATTTTCTATTAGAATCTTGAATAAGTTTCCTTCATCATATGGAGTCCCTCTGATAATTAGATTGTTTGCTGAGTCTCCCCAAATTTCTTTCAACTGTTCAATATTGCTCTGAAATCCACCACATGCAAGGACTAAGCTTTTTGCGGTTATTTCATGAAGACTATGCTTGTAGTTGACTACGACTGAATAAAATTTCTTGTTTTTGAACTTTAAATCGACTACAAATGCATCATAAATAATTTTTACGCCAACTTTTTGGCAATAATGGTAGTAGTTATTAACCATGGACTTGCCACCGCCAGAGAAAAAAGCAACGCTGTTAGCCAGGTGAAGAGCTCCTTTTATAGTGGGCTGGAATTTACATCCGTGATTTTGCATCCAGAAGATGATGTCTTGGGATTTCTCTGCACAAAATTTTGCCAATTCTTTATTTGTTTCGCCCTTTGTTACTTCGAGTATGTCCTTGTAAAAATTTTCTGCTGTGTATGAGCCACTGGTGTATTGATTCGGCTTATCGTGAGCATACCTGATATCTCTGGTATGACGGCTATTTCCCCCCTGTAAAATATTGGAGATCTTTCTAGCAGCAAGACCTTTGCGCCGTTCTCTGCAGCGCTCATTGCAGCGCAAAGGCCTGCATTTCCTGCTCCGACTACTATAACGTCATAGTCCATAATATCCTAATTAGATTAACGCAATTCAACGTCTTTTGTCTCCTTTGACAGCAAAGCTGAAAGCATAACTAAAACTTCTCCAAATATTATAAAGGCACTCCACATATTTGGGAAATTAGAAGAGGAAATTTTAGTGAATACTAAAAGTATAGCCGTTCCCCAATTTCCAAAAATAAATCCAAAATTAAACGAGATGCCTACTGCAGTGCTTCTAATATGTGTGGAAAACCTTTCAGACAGATAAGTAGGCGTGACTCCATATAATCCAGCTGAAAAAAAGCCTAATATGCTTGCAAATATAGCACAATATGTGAAATCATTAGTTTTTGAGATGATCTGAGCAGAAAACAATGAAACTATCATTGCTATCAAAGAAAATGTTATAACTGTTCTTCTTCTGCCGATAAAATCACTTACAAAACCAGAAAAAAGATATCCAATTACAGCTGCCGTTAGCGCTATTATTACTACGTAAAGCGTTTGTGGAAAAACGAATTGCTTTCCCAAAGCTAAAACGGTAGGGAAAAACCCAAGAGTTAGCCCATAAATCCAGGACATTCCGACCATAAAAAGAATTCCTGTAAGAACCTCTTTCAGGGTTTCGCCATTTTTTAAAATTTCAGTTAAAGGCATTTTCTTAGTTTTACCCTCTTCTTTTGCCTTTTCCCATTTTATAGATTCTATCATTCTGTACTTTACAACAAGAAGTGCAATTACTGTTAAGACTATTGAAGACCAGAACATCCATCTCCAGCCATAATTTGCAAAGCTCTCTTTTGGTATTGCGTAGTGTAAAAATAAAAATAGTATTGCTGCAACTAAGAAACCTACTGCATATCCTGCTTGTATTGCTCCCCCCCAACGTCCTCTTTTATTTTTTTCTGCGGATTCTACGATGATAACTGCGCTATTGCTGTATTCACCTCCTGCAAATATGCCAGTCAATACCCTTAGAAATGTGAGTGATATTGGAGCCCAAACTCCTATGCTATGATAGTTTGGCAAGAATCCTGTAAGAAATACAGAAATTCCTAATCCAGCTACTGCAGCAAATATTGCTTTTCTTCTGCCAATTTTGTCTCCAAGAATGCCGAATAGAATTCCGCCTAAAGGTCTACAAACCAGTGTAATGGTATAAATGCTCCACACTCCAATAATGGCTATTGCAGAACTCTTTGGAAAAAACTGAGGTGCGAGAATCGGTATTAACAAGAACATCATACTTAGATCAAAGCCGTCCACCATCCAGCCAATAAACGCGCCTGGATAGACACTCCAGGGGTTAATCTTTTTTTGATCAGCTTCCATTTGTCCCATCCACCTCCCAAATTTATTTATTTGTGTTAACAAATTAATTTAGATATTTATATATCTTAAGTTATATCCAATTTATGTTCAATATGTTAAAAGCAAGGCAGCACAATAATCGTTCTGATAATTTATGTATCTTCTTTAAATATAAAAAATTAAATATTAACTGAAAAAGTTAAGATAACTTTAAGAACTTTAACCCTAAACACTTGTGATAAAATAAAAACAAATAAGATTTTTTTTGAGGGAAGGGATGTTTTTAATTAAAAGGAGGTAAGCAGTGAAACCTATTTTTTTTAAATCGGCACAAAGCTACGAGCCGCAAAAAGATTGGAAACGAACAAGCCTTTGTAACCAGGACTCTATATCCATAGAACATTTTGTGAAACCCCCGCATCACGCTTCTCCAGAGCACTTTCACGTTAACGCCCAAATTTTAGTTGTGCTAAAAGGCAAAATGTCTGTAAGAAACCAGGACAGCGAAGTAGTGTTATCAGAAAACGATTGCGTATATATAGAACCAAACGAAATACACACTGTGGTAAATTTATTAGATGAACCCTCAATAGGTCTTGACATCTTTGTACCTGGAAGAGATTTTAGTTTTTGGCTAAATAAACTATAAATTCTCTAAAAATATTTGATATGTATATATATATCAACTGGTAGATAACCTTTATTGATTCTTTAAACTTCTTCAGGGGAATGCGAAGTGTAATAGGGGAGTTGAAAAATGCCTATAGTTCTTAACTTCTTAGCCTGGATGCTGCTTAAAAAAATTTGAATTAAAAAATAAATTTCTAAATTTGACAATCAAAAATAGTATTGTTACAATATTCAAACAATTCTAACAATTTTAAAGGAGGAGAAAGATGTCCACAAATCAAAACGGGAAGTTTTTCTATCCCTCTGATGAGTTAAAATCCAAATTAAATGTAAAGAATTATGATGAAATTTACCAGTATGCAGCAGAGCATCCCGAATCATTTTGGTCTGTAATTGCTTCAGAATTAAGTTGGTTTAAGCCCTGGGACAAAGTATTAGAGTGGGAATATCCATTCGCAAAATGGTTCGTAGGCGGAAAGACTAATATTGTCTATAACGCGCTCGATAGGCATGTTAATACCTGGAGAAGGAATAAATTAGCCCTTATATGGGAGGGTGAAAATTCTGAGGTAAGAACTTATACCTATCTTCAGCTACAAAGAGAAGTCAATAGATTTGCTAATGTATTAAAAGCTATGGGAGTTCAAAAAGGAGATAGGGTAAGTATTTATCTACCCAGAATTCCTGAACAGATGATTGCAATGCTTGCTGCTGCAAAAATTGGTGCAATTCATACATTGGTATATGCAGGTTTTAGCGTTGAAGCTTTGAGGGATAGAATCAATGACGCAGAATCTAAAATAGTGGTTACAGCTGACGGCGGTTTTTATAACGGTAAAGTTGTACCACTAAAAAATATTGTTGATGAAGCGGTTTCTAAATGTCCAAGTATTATTTCTGTAATTGTAGTAAAGAGAACTGGTGCTGATGTGGACATGACTCCTGGAAGAGATCTTTGGTATCATGAGTTAATGGCGCTGCCTATTGCCTCTCCGAAGTGTGATACTGAAGTAATGGATGCTACAGATCCACTCTTTATATTATATACCTCAGGAACTACTGGAAAGCCTAAAGGTGTTGTACACTCACACGGTGGTTATATGGTAGGCACATATATAACGACTAAGTGGGTTTTTGACATGAAGGAAGAGGATACACACTGGTGTACGGCTGACTCTGGATGGGTTACAGGACACAGTTATGTAGTATACGGTCCCCTTCTTAATGGTGCTACTACTGTAATGTATGAGGGGGCACCAACTTATCCGCTACCTGATAGGTGGTGGTCAATAGTAGAGAGGCATAACGTTACTATCTTTTACACTGCTCCGACTGCTATTAGAAGTCTTATGAGATATGGCTCATCTTGGGTAAATAGAAGAGATTTATCAACTTTAAGAATTCTAGGCAGTGTTGGAGAGCCAATAAATCCTGAGGCGTGGCTGTGGTTTTATAAAGTAATAGGGCAAGAAAGATGTCCCATAATGGATACGTGGTGGCAGACAGAAACAGGAATGCACATTATAACTCCTTTGCCTTGTACTCCTTTGAAACCAGGTTCTGCGTCTAAACCGTTTCCTGGCATAGTTGTAGATGTAGTAGACGAAGAGGGAGAAAGTGTAAAGCCAGGTGAAGAAGGCTTCCTCATCATTAAAACTCCATGGCCTGCAATGTTGCAAACAGTTTATAAAGATCCTGAAAGATATAAACAACAATATTGGAGTAGATTTCCTGGAGTTTATTTTGCTGGTGATTCTGCCAAGAAGGATGAAGATGGTTACATTTGGATAATTGGCAGAGTAGATGATGTAATAAAGGTTGCAGGATATAGATTGGGTACTGCTGAGATAGAAAGTGCACTTGTATCTCATCCTGCAGTAGCTGAGGCTGCAGCTATAGGAAAACCTGACCCCTTAAAAGGTAATATTATAAAAGTTTTTGTCATTCTTAAATTCGGTTATGAACCCTCTGAAAAACTTGCACAAGAACTTAAAAATCATGTTGGACATGAATTAGGTCCTATTGCAAAGCCTGCAGAAGTTCAATTCGTAGAATCATTGCCTAAAACAAGATCTGGTAAGATTATGAGAAGAGTTTTGCGCGCTCAAGAATTAGGGCAGCCTATTGGAGATTTGTCTACCTTAGAAGACTAAGTTTTATTTTATATTTAAGTTTTAGATTTTGATACAAATCAAAAAAGAAAGCTTAGTGCTTTCTTTTTTGATTTGTAAGTAAAATTATATTATAATTTAAGAAAAAATTTTAAGAGGTGGTT